>JAHJDG010000198.1 GCA_018812265.1 bacterium
GATGAGTCGAATGCGGACTTCTCGATTCAAGCGGTGCAGACGGTTTTCCATGAATCCTTCGAGAGCGGAGCGCCGTCCTGGACCCACGCCGCGGCCAGCGGCGGATGGGTGGATGACTGGCACATTTCGAGCGAGCGCCGGCGGACCGGAACCTATAGCTACAAGTGTGGAGATCCGGGAGCGGGAACGTACCACAATCTGTGCGATGCGTGGCTGACGTCACCGACGATTGCGAATCTTCCGGCCGACGCCACCCTGCAATTCTATCATCAGATCGAGTCGGAACTGTCATCGGCATTTCCGGATTCCGCCTATGACGGCGGACTGATCGAGATTTCGGTGGACGGCGGAGCTTTCACGCGGATCACGCCGATGCAGGGCTATCCCAAGACCATTCGTTTCACCGCCGGCGGCGGGAATCCTTATACGGGCCCACTGCCGGGAGTTCCGTGTTTCGCGGGAGACATCCTGTCGTGGACTCCGGTGGAGATTGACCTGGCCGCCTACGCGGGGCAGACGATCCAGCTGCGCTGGCGCTTCGCCAGCGACGCGGGAACGGCAGACGAAGGATGGTACGTGGACGACGTGAAGATCTTCGCTCCGGCCGCGGAGGAGTTCAACGTCACCGTCGCCTCGTCGGGAGCCGACATCATTCTGCGCTGGGCCAACCTCGGCTATCCGTTCTACCGCGTCTATCATGCGAGCTCGGCAAGCGGCCCCTTCGAGCTGCTGGACTGGACTTCGGCAACCGAAATGACGATTGTGAACGGCACGAGCGAACTCAAGAAGTTCTACTACGTGGTGGGCTGGGACGGCGACTGAGCAGCGGCCTACCATCGCAAACAGAAAGAGGGATTAGCCCAGCGGGCTAATCCCTCTTACCGTTGACGAACCTGCTCCCGAGCAAACTCCGCCACTGTGGACGGAGTTTGTCGGCAAGCTCTGGGAGGATGCTACCCGCGGGAGCGTGTTGGGCAGTGCCATCCGATTTGAGTCTGACGGAACCTATCGCCGATGTTTGAGCAGGAATTGTTCGATTTCCGGCAGACCGCCCTGCATGACCAGATAGCCGTCAATCGGTTCGCGATCCGTGAGGTCGTCGCCGACCGGCGTGAGCATGAGTTTCCTCACCTCGTCGCGGTCGTGCGTGTGGCCGAGCGCCCAGCCCAGTTTCACGTAGGCGGCTTCGGGGATCAGATTTCCGCAGGGGATCACTCCCATATCCATCATATCGCGGCCCGTGTCATAGACGTACATCTGCACGAAGCCCCACAGCGTCTGCACGGTCATGTAGACGTGTACGCCCGCGTCAATCGCCCGTTTCAGAGCGGGAAAGAGTGGTTTGTTGACGTGCCCCAGACCGGTTCCCGCGATCACGATTCCCTTGTATCCGTTCGCCACCAGACCGTCAATCATGTCCGGTCTCATGTTCTGGTAGTAGTAGAGCAGCGACACGCGCTCGTCGAACACCGCGTCAATCTTCACGGCTCGCCGGGGATCGCGTTTCCGGTAGTCGGTCTTGATGTAGGAGATGCCGCCCTTCTGCACCGTCGCCACCGGCGTGTCCGAGATGGTGCGGAACGTCGAACGATAGGACGAGTGCATCTTGCGCACCCGCGCGCCGCGATGGAGAAGGCTGTACTGATCCGAAGTCGGCCCGAACATGCAGACCAGCACTTCCGCGATGTCGCCGTGTCCGGCGGCGTAGGTGGCGTCAATCAGATTCAGCGCGGCATCGGATGACGGACGATCTGAGGATCGCTGCGAGCCGACCATCACGATGGGAACCGGCGAATCCTGCACCATATAGGTGAGCGCCGCCGCCGTGTAGTGCATGGCGTCCGTCCCATGACCGATGACGACTCCGTCCGCTCCGTCCTGAATCACCTTCTCGATCTCCCGCGCCGTTCCCAGCCACACCTCGGCGGTCACGTTTTCCGAGAACACCGAGTAGATCTCTTTGGTCGTGAGATCGGCGATTTCGGCCAGTTCGGGAACCGCGCTGTAGAGCTCTCCGGGAGAAAATGCGGGAATCACCGCACCGGTCCGGTAGTCGAGCCGGCTGGCAATCGTTCCGCCGGTGCCGAGCAGTGTGACCTTCGGCTTATCGCCACCCCGCGGAAAGGCTTTGTCGGGAACGCGGTACTGCGCTTGCCGATAGCCGGTTTCGGTGATGGACGTGATCTTGTCTACGTGAATGCCGACGTTGTAGCCGTCGGCGAGCTTGATGACAATGTGAAAGGGATTATCCCGCTCGGCGCGCGGCATCACCAATCCCTCGAACGGCCCGTCCACCGTCTCGATTCGCACGTCCGACCACACGCGCACGCCGTTCCGCTTCAGAACGCTGAGGGCGGGATTGCGATAACCGCGAAAGTCCGTTATGGAAGAGTCGTTCATTCTGACAGTAGGGGTTTCAATCACTTTCGCTTGGCGGATGGTGAGCGTTTTCTTTCGCCACTCGGTGAGGGGGGCGGCTCTTGCGAACCGCCCCCGATGAGGTTCTCGACGCCTATTCCAGCACCACGATCTTCCGCTTCGCGCACATGTCCTTGAGGATTTTCGGCCACACGGTGACGGAAACTTCACCGAGGTGGGCCTTCTTCAGAATGGACATGCAGGTGCGGGCCTGCCCGATGCCGCCGCCGATGGAGAGCGGAATCTCATCATTGAGAATCGCTTTGTGATACGGCATATCGAGGAAGTGCATCTGATTGGTGCGATGGAGTTGATCCTTTAGCGTCTCCTTCGTCACGCGGATTCCCATCGAAGTCAGTTCATGACGGCGCTTGGTAATGGGATTCCACACGAGGATGTCGCCGTTCAATCCGTGCATCTGCTGTCCGTTCTTCACGACGGACGGCGTGACCCAGTCGTCGTAGTCGGCGGCGCGCATTTCGTGGGGATAGCCGTCCTTCAGCGTCCAGCCGATGCCGATGATGAAAATGGCCGGATACTTTTCGGACACGATCTTCGTCTCGCGCTGCTTGCGCGGCAGATCGGGATACATGTCGAGAATCTCTTCGGCGTGCAGGAACACCAGTTCTTTGGGAAGATTCGGCCACTTGGGATTCTTCTTCAGCTTGGGAAACTCGCGCTGGATGTAATCTTCGGCGTCGGTCAGGACTTTCCATTCTTTCTTGACGACGTCAACAAGGAAATCGAGATTGCGGTCTTTGTCGGTGATGACGCGCTCCCAGTCCCACTGGTCCACGTAGGAACTGTGATCGTGGTCGAGAAAGTAGTCCTTGCGAACGGCGCGCATGTCGGTCATAATGCCTTCGCCGACGTCGCACTGGAACTGCTTGAGGGCGACGCGTTTCCACTTGGTCGCCGCCTGCACGACTTGCGCGTCAATCGGATTCTTGTTGTAGTCGTTGTTGATGTGGAAATCAATCGGTGTGCGCGAACCGTCGCGATCCAGATAATCGTTCACGCCGCTGGTGGTGTCAACGATCAGTGGGCACTCGATTCGGAACAGGTTCAGCGCTTTGCAGAGGCCATCCTCGATGAAACGCTTGAGTTTGGCGATGGCAATCTGAGTTTCCTTCGGATTCAGCAGTGGTTCATAGTCGTTCGGCAGAATCTTTTCGACCTCTTCATAGGTCCCGATTCCCGGTCCTGCCAGATCGGCTTTCTTGTCGGACATTGCGGTCTTCTCCATTCAGTTCGTGGAACGGTTGCTTGTCAAGCGGGCTTGACTATTGGGTATTGGAAACAGTCGGAAGATGATCACGCAGCCACTGGGCGGCCTTCGAGGCGGGAATGCGGCCCGGAGGTTGCTGGACGATGCCCATGAGTCGGCGCACTTTGGCGTCGGGGCACGCGCTTGTCGTTTCGCTCTGCAGCACCGATTCGAGAATTTTCTCCGCGCGACGTTCGCTCACCGGCAGCATCCGTTGCTTGGAGGCGAGCGCCAGCCATTCGGCTCCCGGTCGCTTCGCTTTGCCGCAGATGAGAGCCGGAACGGCTTCCCACAACAGCTCTCCCCGCCGCAGATGACCGAACAAGCGCAGCCAGGCCGGACGGGAAATGCGTTCGACGGGGCAGCCTTTACGCCGCCCGCGGCGGGTTTCCTGGACGAGCACGCGCGCCACGCGATTGGGGGGAAGCGTTCCCTGCTCTTGAATCATCCAATAGAGCGAGAAGTAATCCGAAGCGGCAAGCTGCTCGGCAAGGACTCGCGAAATTCCCTCGCGTTCCAGACGGTCCCGCCGCGTCCAGACGGGTTCGGGAAGACTCGCGCGAATGCGATCCGTATGCTCGGAAGTAATAATTGTCGGCGGTGAATCGGTGTCGGGATACATGCGCATCTCGCCGCCGAGAATGCGCTCGAAATCCGTGCCGCCGTTTCGCAGGGCCATGCGGGTTTCGGCGGGAACGCCGACGGTCGCCTCGGCCACGCGGGTAATCGTCTCCTCGATGGCCGTAGCCACGTCGGCGAAGGGGCCCCACAAGATCACGACGACGTCCCCCGCGCCCGCACCGGTCGTGTTCTTGACGGCGATCCGCTCGCCGGCGGTCAAGGCGAACTCACCCTCGGTGGCGTCGGTGTGGAAGAGATTCGGAGCAGTATCAATGCAGGCGATTACGCGCACCCGTCCCGAAATCTCATGGGCGAACGTCCGTCCCGGTTGCACGGATTGGCCAAGAATTCCCACCAGTCCGCGGAACACCACCGCTGCCACGCGAAGACCGTTGCGGTGGGCGGCGGCCAGAGTGGGAGTGCGAAACACGATCGTTTCGCTGTCCAGCTCGTGCACCGAATGCGAGAGCGTCTCGCGGGTGAGGCCGCGCTTCAAGATCTCGTCGCGGATTTCGAGCAGCCGCATTTGCCGATACGCCTCGATGGATACCAGCCGCGGAATCTGCGGGATGCGCGGAACTCCCTTGATTTCCGTACGCGTTCCCCCGCGAATGGAAACGTTCACGTCCTGCCGCACGCTGCCGATCCCCCGCCGCATTTTTTTCGTCAGCCGCAGATTGTGGCCGATGAGTCGCCCCGCTTCGGCGGTTTCCAACGGATGCAACAGATCGGGTCCGGTCACGACTTCGGTCAGCGGGATGCCCAGCCGGTCGGTGCGGAAGTAGATCGCGTGTCCGGAATCTTTCACCTCGCGGCCCGAGTCCTCTTCGAGCGCCACCTGCACGACGTGGATCTGGCGGCCTCGATAGGGAAACCCACCGTTCACACCCACCACGGTCGTTCTTTGGAAACCGGTGGGAATCGAACCGTCGAGATACTGCTTGCGGGAGATGTGGGCTTCGCCCACGATCTGGCAGCCGAACAGCATCGCCGCTTCCAGAGCAATATCCACCGCCTGCGGATCCATGGGAAAGGGGGGAGTGTCGTCGGTTTCGTAGGTGCAGGTGCTCTCTTTCGAGAGCAGATAGACGATGTCCTTCTTGGTTTTAAACTCCATGAGCGCACACGGATCGTATTCGCCCATTTCGCTCATGGTGGGCCGCATGTGCCGCAGCACCTCCGCGTCCACCTCCTCCGAGTATTTTCCCGCCGGGCAGTGACAGAACAGCTTGCGTTGGGTCAAAGCCTGATGATGAACTTCGAGGCCGCAGCGAAATCCCAGACCGGCGTAGTCGAGATCGAGGATGTTATATGGTTCGAGGATGGGTGGAACAGCCTGCATGTAGGTAAAGCCGGTAGAAGCAGTCGGGAATCTGCCGAATCACCGTGGGGGATGGCAAACCCGAAAAGACCGCAGGAACGGGAAGGCCGAACAGGGCCAGACGGTCAGAAACGAAGAACTCTAAACATGCGAAAAAGCCCGCTCAAAAGCAACTCAGCGCGAAATCAAGCGGCCCCGGACGAAGTCCCGGGGCCGCTGAAATCACACCCATGGGGTCATCTTAGTTCCGCACGGCCGTCACCATATAGAATCGCAGTTCGTACCCGGCTGCTTCGCCCGGCAGGGTGCAGGTTGGTTCGGTAACCACAACCGGAACACCTTCGTAGGTACCCGCAACGGACGAGGCATACACATGATACTCGTCGGCCTCGGGGACCGCCGTCCAGCGCAGGATCAAGTCCAGGCCGTTCGCCGCCAGCGTCAAATCGGTAACCGGGCCGATGGCCGTACCCGCCCAGTTCACGGCGGCCGGGTTCGACAGGGCCGACTCGCCTCCCGAATACTGCGCGGATACCGTGTAGGTGTAGGTATCGTAGGGCAGCCCGGCGAGGTCATCGGCATAGGTCAAGGCCGGGACAACAGCGGCGATCAGCCCGCCGTTGCGATAGATGTTGTAGCCGCGTAGGATGGAGGCCTGCGCCCCGGACGACGGTGACTGCCAGTTCAGGATGGCATCCGAGCCGACGATTCCGGCCGTCAGGTTCTGGGGCGGGCCATCGCTGACCACCAGCTTGATCTGAACGTCGTCCACGTACCAGCCCTCCCGGGCGCCGCCGTTGTCGCTGCCGAAGCGGAAACGGATCTGCACATTGCCGCCGTAGGCAGCCAGATCGCAGACCACTTCCGTCCAGGCAACGGTGCCACTCCAGCAGCGTGTGCCACCGGTGAATGGGCCCGTGTAGGGATTGCCGCCGCCCGCCGTGTAACGGATCGTCTTGTTGTAGCCGCCGGTGGCAGGGAAGAGCTGGGTCCAGGGACCGCCGCCCGCCGAAATTTGGATGATTCCGCCGTCATAGGCTGAATCCGGGAAGGCACCCGAGACCTCCGCATCCATCTGGTGCCAGAACCTGAGTTCGGCATGACCGGGCAGATTAATGACCGGCGTCAGCAGAACCGCGTCCTGATGGCTGGCATAGTTACCGGTGCCGGTATCGCCGCATTTCCAGGCATGAGTCGGCGAGTGGGATTGCTCGGTTGAGATGTGCCATTGATCGGCCCAGCCGGTTTGATTGGCCGCGTGCGTCCAATTTCCCTGCCCGTTCTCGACGGCATCGGAGAAACCGCCGATGTTCATCTCGAGGATGATCTGTTCGGTGCGGCCTCCCGCCATCGCCACTTCGAGATAGAAGAACGCTCGATCCATCGCGGGAGCCGAGGGCGAGATCACCACCCTGAAGTCGGTCAGGTTGCCTGACTGCGCCGGATTCAGAGTCGCCAGCGTACCCGTATGCTCAGTGACGGTAGCGTAGGTGTAGTCCGTGCTGAGCGTTCCCACGAGCGTGGCGGCTCCGGCCGAACCTCCGTTATACAGAGTCAGCGTGAGATCCACCGTCTCGCCGGCGTCCATCACTCCATTGCCGTTGCCGCTCGCGTCATCCACCAGCGTGGCCGTGACACTCAGGGCCGGAGCGTGAGCTACGATATTAAACAAGTCCGTCCACTCGCTGAGTTCATCATCGGTGGCCGTGATATCCACTTGAATTGTCCGTCCGTCCGGTACATTGGGGGACAGAACGACTTCGAATCCGTCCGGAACCGTCACCTGCTGGCCGGAACCGATCGTGCCGTAGCTTTCCGTGCCGTCGGTGACGGTCAAATACGGATCGCTGCTTTCGATCTCGATCACTACGCCCGTGGCGGCCTCACTTCCCAGATTCTCTTCGGTCAGTGTGACGTCGAGCGTCTCGCCGAAATCGCACAAGCCATCGCCGTCGCCGCCGGCCATATCGCTGACGACTTCGTTAGACGTAATCAGATACGGCCCGGCGTTGGGAATGATCTGGATCGTTCCGATTACCGGCACGCGGCTTTGCCGTGTAATCACGATATCAGCGTCACCCGGCAGCGTGAACGCGCTGAACGTTAGAGTGATCGAACCGCTCGCATCCACCAGTCCGGCCGCAACCAACGCGCCGCCGTAGCTCAAGCCCACATAGGAATAAGCCTCGGCCGTCACCGTAATTTGCGTCTGTCCGATCAGAATCTGACCCGGATACGAAACGGTGTTGGCCGACGGCACTCCGAAATAAGTGGAAAGGGAGGGATCGCCCATCAGCGAGTAGATTTCCCAGTAATAGTTGATCCGGCTCGAACCGCTTTGCGTTACGGCCAGATTCCCCGCCATGATGACTCCGTACTGCGTGGTGTACCAGTTGGCGAAGGTCTCGCCGTGATCGTGGAACATTCCGTCGTAGGCTCCGCGTTGCGTCGCGCTGTAGGTGGGATACTCGACGATGCTGGCCCGGTAGCCGACTCCCCACCAGTAGTCTTCGTCCCAGTAGGTGTTGTTCGCGCCGCCGATGTAGCCGATGGCTCCCTTGTTGACCGCCCGCAGCCACGCCTCACCGAAACAAGTCCCGACTTGAATGCTGTTGGTCACACAGCAATTGCCGACCACTGTTCCGTATTTGTGGTTGTTGGCAAGATTGTTGATGTCGGTGATGGTGAACGTCGGGTCCGACCACGACGTCGTGCTGCCGTGGGCGGTGTAGTTTATATAGCCGCGGCCTTCGCCGGCGTTGGCCACGATCAGCGCGGCCTGACTTCCCGAGTTGGGATAGAGATAGGTGTTGGACGTGATCCCGTGTGTTGCATTGAAGTAGTAGGTCGTGCCGTAGTTGATCTGACCGTTAGCCCACACTTGTCCGTAGGTTCCATCCATACCCGCGATCATCACGACTCGCCCGAGATAGCTCGGGTCGGGCATCTCGTATCGCTCATATTCGAGAGTCTTGTCAATCTGCGGCTGCAGTTCGCCCGTCGTGCGCGCCGAGAATCGTCCGTAGTAGACTTCGGGCAGATAGTTCGTCAGTCCGTCCAGTCGTACGTAGTGCAAGTCCGTGTAGTGACTGCCCGATGTTCCACTGTACACCGGCACCTGACCGGTATCGCCCACAAACAGCACAAAGCTCGGCGCGGGCGACTGCGGGGTGCCCGCGTTGTAGAGATTCTGCAGGTAGTTCTTGATCGAAGTCGTGGTGGTTCCCACTTCCGGGCTGCCCATGTAGCCCACGATTACTTCGTAGCCCTGCTTCGTCTTCCATTCGATGAAGGGCTGAAGCTGAGCGGTGAACATCGGAGCGGAAACGATCACGTACTTGACGGGATAGCGAACCAGATCTTCGTCCAGTGAGTTCGAGGTGCGGTAATTGAGCACAAACTGCCGATAGATCTGCTCGAAGTAATACGAAGCCGTCCGTTCCCGCAGATAGTTCGAGGCGGATCGGTTACCGCCCGAAAAACGAACGGCGATTTCGAGATTGTTGGAGACGCGAATACTCTGCCGCGAGGGATCGTATTGAACCGGTTCCACCACCAAGACGAACAGCCGCATCCCGCGCATGATGCCCAGTTCTTCCACGCGCACCAGCGGACGCTCCGGATAGCCCTCGGTCAGATACGCCGCCGCGTTATACTCGAAGGGCACGTCTTCGGGCGACTGACTTTTCGAGAGCGAGGGCTGCACCGGGATCAAAGGATGCGTGATTCCGTATTCGGCAAGGGAAATCTCTTCCGACGTGGAGAAAACCATTTCGGCCGACACCTCGGCTCCCAGCGGAGCGGAGAAAATGCGGCGCGCCACGGGGAGTTTCGGTTCGCCGAGGTTCCGGCTGCTTCCCAGTCCCGGAATCGCGATTTCGGTAAACGCGCCCGCCGGAGTCTGCACGTCGAAGCTGTTGATTTGAGTATAGCTCAGATTCACCGAGAATCCGCTCTCGGTGTTCTGCAGAAGCTGCAGGGCATCGGCTTGGGCGGACAGGGCGATGGGTGCCGCCGCCCAGACGGGCAGCGCGAATCCCAGCATCAGTGTCAGACCGACAATTTTTCGCAAGCTGTTCATGAAACCTCCATTTCAACTCGCCGCAGAGATTCAGATCGTTTGAACGCTCGGCAGGAATTTCAGAGCATCTTGTGGGCGAAAGCGAATCTCCGATTCAGCCGCCTCCGTGCCTCCTGCTCCTTTATCGCCAGCCACTCCGCGTAAGGTGAACCAATTCACAATTTATTAGACAGTAACGGGCCGCGCGTGGCCGTTTTGCCGAGCATAGACAGATTACGAAGAAACCGCCCGATTTGCAAGCCGTGGGAAGGTCAGTTATGTGATTCTAACCTGTTGACAGTGCGAATAATGTAACCGCCGGGAGGCACCCTCTGAGTAAATCGGATCAACTCCCTCACGTGGGGGTCAGGAACGCTGCTATGTTCCAGAAAAAATTGAAGAAGAGAAGAGTGGTCTTTGATAATTCTCCGACTCGGGCGGGAGTCTTACGCAAAAGAATTGTGGCGAGCACGTTGTTTGCGTATTATATTGAGGTTCTGTGCATTCACCGTATGTAGAGGACAACCATGACCCGCGTCTCGCAAGTTTTTCGAATCGGACTCGTCCTGTCGCTTATCCTTCTTGCCACGGTCGCCCACGCTCGAATCAACAAGAGCCTGGTGGATACCCGGCTGGCGGCAATCACGCTGACCTCCAAAATGGACCTGGATGCGATCAATCAGGTGGGAGGAATTGTTGATCGCGTCGTCGGACTACGCGCCGAAGCCTATTTGACCGAGGCGGCATTCCGGGAACTCGAACTGCGGGGACTGGCTGTCGAATGGATTCCCGATCTCGGCCGACAGGCGGGTCTCGAGCTGTGGGAACGGACCCGCGATA
>JAHJDG010000199.1 GCA_018812265.1 bacterium
ATCGTGGGAATCGCCATCAGCGCGAGCAGAATCGCCCCCGTCAGCGCCGTTAGTCCGGTGTACAGCCCGAACGCCTGCTTCACCAGCGGAGCCAACACCACCAGACCGAAAAAGCCGATCACCACCGACGGCAGACCGGCCAGGAGTTCGATGAACGGCTTAAGAATCTCGCGCTCGGCGGGGCGGGCGATTTCGGCGATGTACACCGCGGCGAATACTCCGAGCGGAACGGCCAGGATGGTGGCCAGAAACGTTACCAGCAAGGAACCGCTGAGCAGCGGCAGAATCCCGAACAGTTCCTTCTCGAACGACACCGGATTCCAGCGTTTCGTGAAGAGTTCACTTACTCCCGGATCACGCAGGAACGGCACCGACTCCCGTCCCACGAACACGAAGATCAGTAGGACAATGAGAATCGAGGTCAGGGCCGCGCTCTGCAAGAGCAGTCTGACGGCCTTGTCCTGCCAATGTGCCCGCTGCCGTTTCGTCATTTGGACGGTTCCCGATTACTCCGCTTTCTTGGGAACGGTCATATATCCGGTCTCGACCACGATAGCCTGACCCGCCTCTGACAGGCAGTAATCAACGAACTTTTTCACTTCGTCCTTCGGTTCGCCGTTCGTATACAACAGCAGCGGACGCGCAATCGGATAGGTTCCGTCATGGACCGCCCTTTCCGTCGGCGCAATCGCCGTGGATTCGGGAGTGGCTTTGACCTTGACGGTCTTCACGTCGCTCTGCTCGGCGTAGGCCACTCCGCCGTAGCCGATCACCCACTGATCCTCGAGAACCGACTGCACAATCGCCGCCGTGGATGGCATCAGACGAGCTTTGGGTGTGAAATCGGCCTTCTCCAGCACGTGCTCCTGAAAATACACGTAGGTTCCGCTGTTGCTCTCGCGGGACAGCACGATAATCGGCTGATCCGGCCCGCCCACCTCCGTCCAGCGGGTGTATTCACCGGTATAGATCTTCCTGAGCTGCTCCAGAGAAAGCTCGCCGACCGGATTGTTCTTGTTCACCATCACCGCCAGTCCGTCCAGACCGACCACCGTGGAAACGGGATGGATGCTCTTCTGCTCGGCCAGCTTGATCTCCTTGTCCTTCATCATGCGCGAGGACGCGCAGAGATCGGTCGTGCCGTTCAAGAGCGCGGCAATGCCGGTTCCCGATCCGCCGCCCGTGACGGCAATGCTCACGTTGGGATGTGATTCCATGTAGGCTTCGCCGAGGCTGCTCATCAGATGAACCATCGTGTCCGAGCCTTTAATCTGCAGAGAGGTCGTCTGCGCGCTCACCGTCATTCCGGCGAAGATCACGAGGGCCGCTATAAATGCAGCCAAGCTCCTGGAAATGGATCGCTTGCTCAAAAGCTTTTCCTCCGGTTTGTCGCAAAAGTAGCGATTCTTTGTTAGAAACTTGTTAAGAGCCGGTCAGAAGCTGACCGCAAGATCAATCTGCAGCCGCCGGTAGGCCAGTTTGCCGCCGTCTGGATCTTTCGTGTCCAGCATCAGATTCCCGCCCAGCCGAGTGTTCGGCATCGGGGTAAGCGCGAGAGAAAAGCCATGTCCACAAAAATTCGTTCCGCCGCCCGCATGATCGGAATCGGTAAATGCACCGATGGTTGCGTCCGCCTGCAAATCGCGGTAGTTCCAACCCAGTTCCCAATCGAGCGGACATTCCGGCAGAGAAATTGCGACTCCCGCCAGCCAACCGTTGTCGTGTTTCTCATTTGTCTCGGGATCTTCCACGGCACCCGAATTCATCACGAAATTTCCGTTCACGGTAATTTCCATCCGTTTGCTCTTGGTGGCGAGCAGGGCAGTGACGTCGAGCAAGTTGAAATCGCTGCGATAGAGCTTGATTTCGTTTTCCACGTGCGAATTGTTGCCGTAGCTCTTGTCGGCACTGTACAGAAGTGGCCCGTTCTTCACGTGCAGCCAGTCATAGTAGGCAACGGCGACTTGTCCTGAGAATTTCCCGCTTTTCTGTTCGGTTCCGATCTGCCCGCCCAGCATTCCCTGTCCACCGCCGGTCGTGTGCTCCTCGGCCCAGAATCCGCCCGCTCTAAAAAACAACTCCCCGCCCGGCACTTCATAGTTCGGCAGTATTGAAATGCCCTCGACATTGACATCCGAATCCCACACCAGATCGGTCTTCTCGAAAGGTACTCCCTGTTTTCCTGCCCGCGCGGAAAGCCACTTGCGGGGATGGTAGTCCATGTAGGCTCGATCAATCCACAGATCTTTTTCCGAGAAGGCGTCGGTCAGGTCTTGATTCGTGCTGACGGGCTGACCGACTCCCGAGGCTATCCGCACCACGGCGTCCATCATCGGATTCACTTCCGCCTTCAGTCCGACTCGCAACCGCAGGCGATGACGGTTGCGGTCGGGCACGCGGATCTTGTCGGTATCGTGTAATTTATCCTCGGAAATGGATTCGTGGCGGTAACGAATGTCTCCGCTCACGTGAATCCGTTCCGTCCACGGTTTGCTCTCGCCGGCTTGTGCTGTTAGTGCTGCGAGGGCAATTGCAGAGAGAATCACCGCCCGCGCAGCGGCCACATGCTTCATGGGCATCTCCCGTTGTGTTACGATTGTGTTACACCCGGCCGCCAATCTATTTCATTTCCGTGAGCATTCCGTGAACGTTGTGTTAGAAAATGGCTAAAAAAGGCCGTTTTGCGGGATGTGGGGTGGGAAGGAGGCAGGTTTGGGCCGAACGAAAAGGGGCCGGTGATCCGGCCCATTCGTCAATTCTCTTGGTTCCGTCTTACGTAGAGGGCGGCGGCGTGCCAGCGCGTGCGAAAGATTCGTTCCAGAGAGTACTCCGCCTGAAACCACTCCTCATGAGCCATCTGTTCGACCTTCTGAAACGGAGGTTGCTGGAACAGAAGGTAGTCGGGCTGGTAGTGGTTGATATACCAATCGAATTCGCCGCGCTTCAACCGAGCAACCACTGCCGGAGTCACGAGCCCGACACCGTCAATCACCGGACCCTTGTCGTAGTAGTATCGCACGACACCGATACAGTTGGTTGCCACGCTTTCGCCCGCTTTCGCGTGAGTGTTCAGCCATTCCGTGGCATCCCTGTAGTTGATGTAGGTTGACGACGTGGGTTGCTGGAGCCCGACTACCGGAAATATCGAAGCGGTTAGAACGAGAACCACAACAATTATAGGCTGGAGAATCCAGTTCGGAACGGTCTTGGTATCGGATAGGAGGCGATAGATGAATTCAATGGGCAGGGCGACGATCAGCGCGACACTCAGTGCCAATGGAGTGTAATACCACTCGTAGGCCGGAGCGTCCAGGATGATACCATAGACCACCAGATAGACGACCTGCCAGAGCAGAATAAGATGAAAGACGGGATGCCGCAGCAGACTCCACTTCCGCCATTTCGCCGTGATCACGAGCACGCCGAGGAACATTGTAATGCCCAGCAGTCTGCCGACGGCTCTGCCGCCGAACCAGGCCTCGCCGGATACGAGTCCGCTGAAGAAAACGGGTCCCGATCCCCAGAGTCCAATCTCGGTTTGAACGAGCTTGGCGGAGAACGTGGACGGAAGCACGCTGCCGAAGTAGAGGAGACTGAACGCGAGCCATGCTCCGACGGGCAGCATGAACACGGCCAGCATTTTGATCGTGGGAAAGTGGCGATTGCGGGCGAAATCATAGACCACGAGCACGGCCGCGAGCAGCAGCATGTCGGGTCTGGCCAGAAGCGAGAGCGAACTGGCAAAGGACGCGGCCACGAGTTTCTCGTGAACATAGAAATGGAGCGCCATCATTCCCAGCATCATGGCCAGAAATGTTTCCATCCCCACGGCGCGGGCGAGAAAGGGAGTGCAGAGAAAGACCAGCGGAAGGATGAACGGATAGAGGAATTCGCGCTCGCTGTCGAACGACCGCAGGAGGAAGTAGCAGAGAAAGAACAAACTGACCGCGCCGATCAAATGGCCGAGCAGCGGAATCGAAATGAAAGGAAGAAATCTGAGCGCTGTGTAGAGGAGCGCGAGCAGGATCGTGTACAGCGGAGACGTGGTGGCGTTGACTCGTTCGCCGATGTTGAACACGTAGCCGTTGCCGCTGGCGAGGTTTTTCGCGTAGGAGTAGAAGATGTAGCAGTCGTCCGACTGGATGAACCAGAAACCGCGCAGCATGAGCAGGACAATGAATGCGACGCAGGCGATCGTGGCGAAGGTGAGATGTCGCTCTCGCGGTGTGTGGTTTGGGAAGGAAAGCATTTTTTACTAAACGAATTGCTTTATTCTCTATTCAGAAACAAATTCCGGTCATTTGTTGCATATGGATGGCAGAGAACCGTCAGAGTCTGGCAGATGCAAGGAAAGGCGGAAAGCAGAAATACTGAAAGATGAAAGGGTTATTCGACGTTACAGATGCGAACACATCGCCGTGTGCGGCTATGAGGAAAACGGGCCGCCATCCTTCACTGCGTTCACGACAGGCTCCGGGCGGCCACACAGGGCCGCCCCTACGAAAAAACGGGCCTATGGTTTCTCGGGTTCGGTCATCTCTTTGCCGAGGACGTAGTGGTCGAACCAGGCGATGTCCCACTCGAGTTTGGCCTTGCGATGGGTGTACTTGCGAAGGCCGTGACCCTGACCGGGATAGATGACAAGCTCGGTGGGAACCTTCAGATAAAAATCGAGAGCGCGGAAGAGAGCCTTCGAATGAGCCGGAGGAACGCGGGGATCATCGCCGCCTACGTGAATCAGCGTGGGCGTCTTCACTTTGTGCAGATCCCAGAGCGGCGAAGCCTTTAGATAGGCTTCGGGCTTTTCCCACGGCAGACCTTCCATGTAATTAATGACGTGGCCGGGAGTGTCCTCGATTCCCCACTGGAGAGCCATGTCCACCACGCCCGCTCCGCTCGACGCAGCTTTAAAGCGGTCGGTCCGGGTGATGATGCAATTGGTCACCAGTCCGCCGTTGCTCCAGCCGGAAACGGCCATTTTCTCGGGATCGGCAATGCCGCGCTCGATCAACATGTCCACGCCTTTCATGACGTCTTCCACTTCGATATCGCACTCGCGGGCGATGAGATCGGTGAGGAACTTATCTCCGTAGCCGGTCGAGCCGCGATAGTTGGGAGCGAAGACCGCCCATCCGAGCGAAGCCCACAGACCGCGGCCGTAGATCCAATACTCGAAGTAGAACATGTCCGCCGCTGACGGTCCGCCGTGCAAAGCCACGTGCAAAGGCAGCTTCTGACCGGGCTGATAATCGAAGGGCAGTTCGAGAATTCCCTCGACCGTGTCACCGTTCGCACCGATCCATGAAACGATTTCGATCTTGGGCAGCTTCCACGTGTCAATTTGCGGATTGATGCGCGTGATGCGACGCGGATTCGGCTTGCCGGAGGTGGGAGTGATAAACACATCGCCCGGCTGTGTAACATCGCCGAGGGCGGCGGCCAGAGTGCGGCCGTCAGGAGTGAGACTGAAGGACTTGGCCACCACCTCGCCGGGAGTGAAGATCTCGTACGCTCCCTGTGCTCCGGGGCGGACGTTGCGAATGCAGGCCACGCGAGCGCGGGCGCGCTGCTCGGAGACAAAGCACAGATCGTAGGAAGATCCGAGCCACTGCAGGTCGGTACTTTCACCGGGTGCGAATTGGCCGGGGCGGTTCAGACGCTGCATCGTCACGTTCGCTCCGTCCATGTGCGCGACAAGAAGTTCCGCCGGAAATCCGTCGTAATCTACGCGGAAGGCGAGCTTTTTCCCGTCGGCGCTCCATGCCAGCCCTTCCAACCATCCGAAAGGCGAAGGAGCCTGCGCCCGCCATAGTTCATCGGGAAGCGTGGTGACGGTGTTCATGCTCTTGTCCCAAATATCCACCCGCGAGAGTCCCTCGTTGGTGATGAGTTCCTCGGTGGGCGTGGTAATCATGGCGATCCGCTTCCCGTCGCGCGACACGGCGAACTCGCCGATTACGCGGTTCTCGTCCACGAGTTTTTCACTCCGCCACGTTTCCAGATCGAGCGCCCACAGTTCGCTGTAGTTCAGGACGCCCTTACCGTATTCCAGATCGTCGAATTTCTTGCGGAGGTCTTTCCACGGATCCTCGACCTCTTCGGATGACTTGACGTAGTAGAGAGTTCTTCCATCGGCGGAGATCACATAGTCCTCGACTCCGCCCTTGAAGCGTGTGACGGGCTGCGGTTCGCCGCCGTCCACCGAGGCTTTCCAGACTTGGGTCTTGCCGTTCAGCGGGGGCTGGCCGCCCTTTTCTCCGCGCTTGCTTGAGAAATACACCCAGCGGCTGTCGGCGCTCCACCCCGGATTGCCGTCGCCGGCCGGATCGAAAGTCAGACGGCGCATTTTCGCCGTCTGGACGTCCGTCACCCAGACGTCGGTGTGGCGGGTGTCGGCGTCGAGGTCCCAGCGGAGGTCGGTGAAAGCCACGTAGCGGCCGTCGGGAGAGATCAGGCAATTATCTATAAATCCTTGCGTGAAATAATCTTCGACGGTGATGTCGTGGGTGCGGGCGGGAGTCTGCGCGATGGATGCC
Organism: bacterium; assembly: GCA_018812265.1. GTDB lineage: Bacteria > Electryoneota > RPQS01 > RPQS01 > RPQS01 > JAHJDG01. The sequence goes on from JAHJDG010000199.1 coordinate 6,537, forward strand.
GAACCGGCTGCAAGAAGGATGGAAAGCGCCGAAAGCAGGCATAAAACGTGGGGATGGAGTCTGAGTCGCATGGTTCCTTCCCTGGATCGGGTTTGATGAATCTGAGTCTGAGTATATTAAGGTGCAAATTTCCTGTGAGGAAATCCAGTCGCATTCAGAGGCGGTTTGGGGTACTCCTTTGCCATGCTTGCAATTCCGGGACGAATCACTTATATTTCGCTATTGAAAGTTGACCTCTTGGTGGACTATGGTCTGTGGACAAGGCCAAAACTGCGTTCGGCTTTCCCAAGAGTAGAGTTCACTTTGATTTGTGTCCTGCCGCAGGTTTGCATTCGATCCATGCAGCACAAGCCTTTTTCCCAGTTGATTCACAACCTAAATCACCCAATTTCGGGATCCACAGGTGAACCGTAAGCTCGGAGCCCTTGTTTTCCTCGCGGCGGTCTTGGCCGTCGGCTACTTCGTGTGGGAGAACGCCTGGAGCAACCGCGGCTACGCGCCTGAGCAGCCGATTCCCTTCAGTCATAAACTGCACGCGGGCGATCATCACATTCCCTGCCGGTATTGCCACACCCATGCGGAGCGCTCGGCGCATGCCACGGTTCCCGCCCTGAACATCTGCATGAACTGCCACAGCGTGGTGGCGGTGAACAAGCCCAATATCATCAAACTCACGCAAGCCTACAATACGGGCAAGCCCATCGAGTGGATCCGCATTCACAAGGTACCGGATCACGCCTACTACTCGCATCAGTGGCACATCGCCAAGGGATTCGACTGCGCGGAGTGCCACGGGCCGGTGGAAACGATGGAACGCGTCCGTCAGTTTCGGCGGCTGGACATGGGCGATTGCCTGAGCTGCCACCGTCAGAACAACGCACCGACGTCGTGCAATACATGCCACCAATGAAAGAAAACTCAAACTAAAAACTTCAAATTTAAAATGAAATCACAACCGCTTCTTAATTTGAAGTTTTAAGTTTGTAGTTTGAAGTTTTCCGAATGAACCGTCCCCAAGACATATCCAAATCCACTCACTGGTCCACGCTCGAAGAGCTGCGCGGCGATCCGGAGGTTCTCCGTCTGAAGGGCGAAGAGTTTTTCGAGAAGCCGGAACGGTTTTTCGATGAACTCGAAATCGCGCGCGTGACCGGCCAGCGGCCCGCTGCGATCGAAGAGGCGGCGGGATTTACGGAGCTGGCGGTCTTGAACAACGGCGGAGCGGATGCGGGAATGTCGCGGCGGGATTTTCTGAAGCTCTCGGCGGCGGCGATGGCCTTCGCCACGGCAGGCTGTGCGCTCCGTCCGACGGAGAAGATCATTCCCTATGTGAAGGCACCCGAGGCGATCATCCCCGGCGTGGCCAATTACTACGCGACGACGCTGGGCGACGCGGCGGGAACGGGTGTGCTGGTGAAGACCCGCGAAGGGCGGCCGGTCAAGATCGAAGGCAATCCCGATCATCCGCTCTCGCAAGGCAAGCTCTCGTTGGCCGGGCAGCTTTCGATCTTCAATCTCTACGATCCCGACCGCCTGAAGGGACCCGTAAAACTCATGCGGGGAGTGCGGACGGAAGCGCAACCGATCGCATGGAGCACGGCCGACGAGGAAATCGCGGCGGCGCTAAAAGCAGCGCGCGGCAGGATCGCGCTGCTCACGGGAACGATTCACGGCCCGGCCCGCACGCGGCTGATTCACGAGTTCTGCAATACACTCGACGTGCGGCACGTGACGTTCGACGCATGGAACTACGATGTATCGCTTGAAGCGCAGCAGGCGTGCTATAGCACAAGCCGTTTGCCTCGCTATCATTTCGATAAGGCGGAATATTTTCTGTTTTTCGGATGCGACCCGCTGGCAACGGGATACAGCGCGCTCGAATGGTCGGTGGGATTCGGTAGGACGCGCAAGCTGCATGACGAAAAGATGTCCAAGGCCGTTGCGTTCGAACCGTGTCTTTCGCTGACGGGCAGCAATTGCGATGAACGATACCGCGTGCGCTCGGCGGATCTGGTCAAGCTCGCATTGGCGGTAGCGCGCGAACTGGTTGCCGAAGGCCGTTTGCCGGAGGGACTGAGGGAATCGGATGTGATGCCGGTGGTCGGGCGCTGGCATGGCTCGGCCGTGGAACACGAACTGAACCTGCCCGAAGGAATCGTCGCTCGAATCGCGCACGAACTCTGGAAACATCGCGGCCGGGGGATCGTGATGGCGGGCGAAGACGTTTCACTGCAAACCGCCATCAATCTCATCAACTCCATTTGTGGAAACGAGGGTCGGACGATTGACGGTGTGGTCTCACCCTCTCAGCAGTCATTGGGAACTACGCTTGAGCTTCTCGATCTGATCCGCGACGTGGAAGCGGGAAAGATTGATGTAGTCCTCATTTGGAATACAAATCCCGTCTATACGCTTCCCGAATCTGCGGGATTCACCGAAGCGCTATCCGAAGTCAAGACGGTTGTCTCATTGAGCGATCGCGTGGATGAGACGGCGCGGCTTGGGCATTACGTATTGCCCGGTTTGCACTATTTGGAAAGCTGGGGCGACGCCGAACCGCAGGTCGGTCTGTACAGCCTCGCACAGCCGGTGATTCAGCCGCTCTACGACAATCGCGCCGCCGAAGACTCGCTACTGAGTTTCGCAAAGATCGCCAATGTCGGTGTGCTTGGTGAGCTTGGCGGCGACTGGCACGGTTATCTCATGTCCGCGTGGCGGATCGAGGTATACGGTAAGGACTCGTATGCTGCTTCGTTTCCCCAGTTCTGGAACAGCGCTCTGCGCGACGGCGTGGTCAATACCGCGCCCGGCTCAGGAGCTGCTCGCCTGTTTCGGGTAAAGGCGCTCGATCTTGTTCGGGTATCAGCGGCGGCCGCTCCCGAATTGGAACTCGTCGTCTGCGAATCGCCGGTGCTGCGCGATGGATCGAACGCCAACAACGCCTGGTTGCTCGAGTGTCCCGATCCGGTGTCGCGGATTTCGTGGACCAACTACGCGAGCGTTTCTCCCGCGACGGCCGAGAAACTCGGTTTGATTGAAGGAGATATCGTTCGACTTTCGGCAAACGACGGAACGGCGGAGCTTCCGGTTCACGTGCAGCCCGGCAATCTCGACGGAGTGGTGAACGTTCAGGCCGGGTGGGGACGAAGCGCAGCGGGGACTATCGGCAATGACGTGGGCGCGAACGTATTTGCGTTGTGCTCGATCCAGGAAGGTCACTTGATCACGAGTGGAATTCCCTGTACCGTTATTCGCACCGGCGAGCACGTACGAATGCCGTGCGTGCAGGGACATCATTATCTCGAAGGCCGGCCCATCATCGCGGATACGTCCCTCGATGAATATCATCAAAATCATCGCGCCGGTCAGCCGCACGAGCATGAGATTTTCTCGTTGTGGCCCAAACACGAATATCCGGGTAATCGCTGGGGAATGACGATTGATTTGTCTTCGTGCATCGGCTGCAACGCCTGCATCGCCGCCTGTCAAGTGGAAAACAACATTCCGGTGGTGGGACGGGAACAGATCGAGTGCGGGCGGGAAATGCACTGGATTCGCGTGGATCGCTACTATTCGGGCAAGCCGGAGAATCCGGAAGTCGTCTATCAACCCATGCTCTGTCAGCACTGCGAAAACGCGCCCTGCGAGACAGTATGCCCGGTCGTCGCGACGGTGCACAATGAAGAAGGATTGAATCAGCAGATCTACAATCGCTGCGTGGGCACGCGCTATTGCTCGAACAACTGTCCGTATAAGGTGCGGCGATTCAACTGGCACGAGTTCGCCTTTGCCGCTTACGACGAGCATCCGCTGGAGCTCGCGCTCAATCCCGACGTCACCGTGCGCGAGAAGGGCGTGATGGAAAAATGCACGTTCTGCGTGCAGCGCATCCTCGAGGGCAAGGGTGAAGCCAAGCAGATGGGACGCGACCTGCGCGACGAAGACATTCAGACCGCCTGTCAGCAGACTTGTCCCACGCAGGCTATCACCTTCGGCAACGTGAACAATCCCGGCAGTCAGGTTTCGGAAAACCTGCGCGATGAGCGAAGCTATCACGTTCTGGAAATGCTGAACACGGTTCCGTCGGTGACCTACTGGACGAAACTACGCAATCGCCCGCCACGCGACGACGGCGATCATCATGACGGAGAGGAACACCACGCATGACCGTGCGCAGCGAAGCTCTCCCGGCGGTCGCGACGTCCGTATTCCCGCCCGACGATGCACTGAGCAAAGACTTGCGGCTGCACGACGTCACCCGCGAAGTCTGCGCGCCGATGGAGCGTTTTCCCAGCGCGGCGTGGTGGGCGGCGTTTCTGGTGGCCAACTCGATGCTGGCCGTGGGAGTCTATACCGTTTACATGCTCTTGGTGCGCGGGCAGGGAATTTTCGGACTGCAGATTCCCGTCGGTTGGGCGTTCGACATCACCAATTTCGTCTTCTGGGTGGGAATCGGACACGCCGGAACGCTCATTTCGGCGATTCTCTTCCTGTTGCGGCAAAAATGGCGGACGGCGGTGAACCGCTCGGCGGAGGCGATGACGATTTTCGCGGTGATGACAGCGGGGATATTTCCGCTCCTGCACACCGGGCGGCAGTGGCTCGCGTTCTATTTGTTTCCTTACCCCAATCATCGCCTCCTGTGGGTGAACTTCCGTTCGCCGCTTCTCTGGGACGTGTTCGCCGTCTCGACCTATCTGACGATTTCGCTTCTTTTTTGGTATACGGGACTGGTTCCCGACTTCGCCACCATCCGCGACCGCGCGAAATCGCTCTTCCGCAAGAAGATATTCGGCCTATTGTCGCTCGGGTGGACAGGCTCGGCACGGAACTGGAGTCACTACGAGAAAGCCTACTTGCTGTTCGCGGGCTGCGCCACAGCATTGGTTCTTTCCGTTCACACCGTCGTTTCCTACGATTTCGCTTCCTCCATTTTGCCCGGCTGGCACACCACGCTGTTCCCGCCCTATTTCGTGGCCGGGGCGATATTTTCGGGATTTGCGATGGTGGTGACGCTGCTGGTGATTCTGCGGAAGGTGTTTCACATGGAACATCTCATCACCATGCGCCACCTCGAACTGATGAACAAGATCATTCTGGTCACGGGATTAATGGTCGGATTCTCATATTGCACGGAGTTCTTCGTAGCCTGGTACAGTGAAAATCCGTTTGAGCAATACGTATTCCTGAACCGCGCCTTCGGGCCGTTCGCGTGGGCGTTCTGGATCATGTTCGTCTGCAACGCGGTTGTGCCGCAGCTTTTCTTTTTCAAACGGGCGCGCACTTCCATTCCGGTTATGTTCGCGGTTTCGATTCTGGTCAACATCGGAATGTGGTTCGAGCGGTTCAATATTATCGTGACCTCACTGCACCGAGACTTCCTGCCGTCGAGCTGGGACACGTTCAAGCCGACGATCTACGATTTCGGCTGGACCATCGGCGCTTTCGGCCTATTCTTTACGTTGTTTCTGCTGTTTGTGCGATTCTTCCCGGTGATTGCGATGGCCGAGATGAAATCGAGTCTGCCCAATCCGGTCGGGAGAACGATGAGGGATGCCGAGTCAAGGATGAGGGATGAAGGATGAAGGATGAAGTCCGACACGCGGTGCTCGGCATCTTTCGCGATCCGGATTCCATCCTGAACGCGGCGAGAGATGCAGGCAAACGGGGTTGGAAGCATCTCGATGCGATCACTCCCTATCCCGTGCACGGCATGGAGCACGCGCTGGGGCTGCGCCAGTCGTGGGTGCCGTGGGTGACGCTCGTGATGGGATTCACCGGCGGACTTCTGGGATTGATCTTTCAGGGCTGGACGTCTGCCATAGACTGGCCGCTCAACGTGGGCGGAAAGTCGTTTTTCTCTTGGCCCGCATTCGTGCCGGTCATGTTCGAGTGCGCGATTCTGATCGGCGGTATCTGCACGTTCATCGCGCTTTGGATGGCGTGCCGTTTGCCCAAAACGCGACCGTGCATTCACGACGAGCGGTTGACCGACGACCGGTTCGCTCTAATCGTCCCACTGTATAGCGGTGTGTCGGAGGAGGAGATTGAGGAATTTATGAAGGGAGCGGGAGCGGATGAAGTCCGTCGCGTGGAAATATAGATTTCCCCCGCTTGCGAGGGGACGGTGGAGATGTAATCTCCCTCCGCTTGCGGGGGGACTAAGAGCCTATATCAAAATAACACTTGACGGGGAGGAGCCGATTTCAGTATCTTGCGGGCATCAAGGTTGAGGAGGTTGGATGTTCCGCAAGAGTTGGGTGTTATCGGAGGCGTTTTGGACGCAAGCGGCGCCTTTGATTC
>JAHJDG010000200.1 GCA_018812265.1 bacterium
ATAGTGGCCCACCTTTTGCACTTTTTCCGGCGGGAGCGCATATCCTATGCCCAAGTTCATTTCCGGCTTGCAATTTTGCCGCCGGTTTGCTAAACTAAAGTACCTTCAAAGTCCTACGATAAGCTCACATTCCGGAGGTGACGGACATTTCCCTGTATTAGCCTGTTTGTTCGATTGGTACACGACATCCGGTCAAGGTATCGGATGAGCATCAAGATCGCATAGGCCATGTCCGTCTGCCGGAAGGTGCGGATCACACCTCTCCATCCCATCCTATTCATCGCACTCCTGCTCGCCCTCGCGCCCATGGCGCGCGCCGGGGTCGGGCTTTCTGTGTCTCTGACGGACAACCAGACCGCCAGCCGTTACCTGCAGCATCCCGCGCGCGGGATTTCGGCGTTTGGAGTGCAGCCGCTTGGCAAGCCGGGCGAAACTCTTACCCGGCAGATCCGTTTCGACAGCTCCTACACGACCGTCACCCACGTCGTGGGGCACGGCGTGAGCCACGTCTATCAACCGATGATTCAGCCACTCGCGGACTACGTGCAGGATCGCCTGGCGTGGGACGTGCGGGACGAGCTGGTCAAGAAGCGGAAGCAGACCTACAAGGCGCAGCGCAAGACGGGCAGCGGCGAGGGAGTGGCGATTGATCTGCCCTATCGGATCAAATCCCGCACGTTCCGCCGGCTGTTCGGCGGCGACAATGTGGGCGTGCGCGTGCAGGGCAACATCACGATCAACGGCAGCCTGCGGCAGCAGAAGTTCTCCGAGCTGCAAACCGCCAATCAACGAAATACGAATACGGCGTTCCGGATTGACATGATCCAACGCTTCACCATCACCGGCAAGGTCGGTGAGAAGGTGGAAGTGAAGGTGGATCAGGATTCGGAGCGGCTTTTCGATTTCGAGAATTCGCTCAAGCTCACCTACACCGGCGACGAAGACGAAATCGTGCAGAAAGTGGAGGCCGGCAACGTCCAGCTCAATCTGTCGGGCGCCAAGTTGGCCACCTACTCCGGCAAGAACACCGGACTGTTCGGACTGAAGACGGAGATGAAGGTCGGTCCGCTCAAGGTGACGGGGATCGCCTCTATCGAACGCGCCCAGAAGAACCGCCAGTCTCCCAACCAGACCACTCAGCAGGCGGTCTTCAATGAGAAGCAATTCATCGCCAACCAGTACTTCTGGCTGACGGCGGTGGATATAATCCCCGACAGTGCGGGAAATCCGATCTCGATTCCGAATTTCCGTCAGAACTACCGCCGATTCCAGAATCGTCAACATCTCGCCGACGGGCAAGGGCGACAGGTCGGGGATATTGAGCTCTTCGTCAGCACGACCAGCCTTGCGAATCCCGAACAAGGCCAATTCCCCGGGCGGGCGGCGGCGATTCAGTTCTTTGACCATTTGTATTCATTTCCCGCCGACACTTTCCCTCAGGACGCCAACCACGTGGCGGGAGTGTGGCGAAAGCTCGACAAGACCAACGACTACCACATTGACCGAACGCTCGGCTTCATTCGATTGAATCGCGCCCTGCAGGGAGGCGAGATGCTGGCCTGTGCGTTCACACTGCAGAACAGCGCCGGGGAAACCGCCTACACCTTCGGCTCGATGACGATACAGGACACGACTCAGTACGGGCAGCGCCGTTTCCTTCTCTTGCGCTACAGCGATCCGAGTCCTTCCGATTCCACGTGGAATTTGATGTTCCGTCACGTGTACAGTTTGCAGGCCACCAACCTCGATCCCAACAACTTCAAGCTGACGATCCGCCGCACGGCCGCCAGCGGGCAACGCGAGGAAACCGGCCCGCCGGGCGACAACCGGAGCTATCTCGAGTTCTTCAAGTTCGATCTCGAAGGGCAGGGCGGCGTGCCCGGCGCCGACGGACTGGTGGACAACTATCCGGCCATCGTGGACTGGACCCGCGGCGAGCTGCACTTCCTCGATCTGCGGCCGTTCGATCCGGAAGGATTCTATGATCCGCCGACCACGCTCGGTGGATGGCAGTTCGATTCCTTGGAAGCGCAAGTGGACTCGGGAGGTTTCGCCGCTCCCTATCTCTATGACAACAAGGTCAGCCAGCATAATCAGTTCGGCATCAACTGGCAATTGGCCACGGAGTTCAAAGGTTCGAGCTCGACATTCTATCTGGGACACCTTGTGCTGGAAGGCTCCGAAGAGGTCACCCTCAACGGGCAGCCTCTGCAGCGCGGAGTGGACTACACCATTGACTACCTCTCCGGTCAGCTTCGCATTCTCAACGAAGCCGCCAAAGCCCCCGGAGCGAATCTCGATATCACGTACGAATCGGGCCGGGTATTCCAACTCGACAAAACGACGCTCTTGGGCACGCGGGCCGAGTATAGTCTGTGGGACGAATCCTACATCGGCGGCATGTGGCTCTATCTCAACCAAAAGACGCTTGATCGCCGGGTACGGATCGGCAACGAGCCGATTCGCAACACCATGTGGGACGTCAACACGCATCTCAAGTTCAAGCCCAATTTCCTCTCGCGCCTGGTGGACGCGCTGCCGCTGGTAACGACCAATGCGGGATCGGAAATCGTCATTGACGCCGAGGTCGCCCGGGTGATTCCCAATCCCAATTCCCTGGAAAGCCCGAATACAGGCGACCGGAACGGATTGGCCTACGTGGACGACTTTGAGGGCTCGCGACGGGCCACCCCGCTCGGCATGCAGCGGCGAATGTGGTCGCTGTCGTCGCCCCCCACCGACCCGGCCATTGACCGGCGGCGGGGCCGGCTGCGCTGGTGGAATCCCAACACCCGCGATCAAGTCCCGGTCCGCGAGGTCTTCCCCGATCGTGAAGTGAACTCGCAAGTGGCCAACACGCTGCAGTCGCTGATTCTCGAATTCACCCCCGATCCGGCGGCGGTGGACAAATCCGAGAGCTGGGGCGGAGTCATGCGCTATCTCGGCGAAGGCTACGCCGACCAGTCACGTGCGCAATACCTTGAATTCTGGATCAAACTCCCTTCGCCCAGTCTGCAAACCGGACGGCTGGTGGTGGACCTCGGAGTGATCTCGGAAGACGCTATCCCGAACGGCGCGATGGATTCGGAAGATCGCCCGCTGCCGGGGCAGACCCGTCCCACTCCCACGGTCGAGCTGGGCAACGGTCTTCTGTCTCCCGAGGAAGACAGCGGTCTGGACGGCATCTTTTCGGCCGACCCCGGCGATTCGGCCTGGTGGAACGGCACCGGAACCGACAACTATGGCACTGCGCTGACCAAGACGCCTTCGTGGGACGATTGGGCGCACGCCTCGGGCAGCAGCGATTTCGCGCAGGTCAACGGCACCGAAAACAATCGCAACGATGAAGGGGGCGGCTACCCCGACACCGAAGACCTTAACAACAACGACAATCTCGACGTCGTCAAAGCCTACTATTCCTACGACATCGAACTGAACGACGGCAGCCCCTACATCGCCGGCGGCAACTACGCCAATAACTGGCGGTTGTTCCGCATCCCCATCAATGAAGAGAACTCTCCCGTCCGGAGGTCTGTCGGCAATGCCGATTTGACCAGTGTGCGTTGGACGCGAGTCTATCTGACCGGCTTCAGCGAACCGGTCACCATCGAGATGGTGCAGATGGACATCGTGTCCAACGAGTGGCTGGCTCAGTTCAGCGGCACGGACTCCACCGAATACATCCAGCCGACGGTGGTCAACACGCACGAGAATCCCGGCTATGTGCCGCCGCCAGGGGTGGAGGGCGAAATTGATCCGATCACCAACCTTCGCCAGCGCGAGCAGTCGCTGGTCCTCAAGATCAATGCGCTGGACAACGATGACGCCACGAATATCCCCTCCCAGTTTTTTATCGCCAAGAATCTCTATCAGGACCTCAACATGCTGGAGTACCGCCAGCTTCGGATGTTCGTTCACGGCGGCGGGATTCCGGCCGAGATGACTCATCCCTTCCCCGAAGAGAGATATCAACTCTTCCTGCGGATGGGACAGAACTATTCGAGTATCCATGACAACTACTATGAGATCATTACGAATGTCGAAGAAGACTGGAATCCCGCCAATAACATTGACGTGACCCTGAACGAGCTGGCGCTCATGCATCCGAAGCGGGGCGAGGCCGGTCTGCCGGCTTCGGCACGGTTTGCGATGGCCCGGAATCCCGACGATCCGACGGGCGGCGACAGCTTGGCCATCAAGGGCAGTCCCACTATGTCCCGGATCGGATTCATCGCCGTCGGGGTGCGACTGCGCGAGAAGCAATTCCGGGGAATGGACGACGAGATCTGGGTGGACGAACTCCGCGTCAGCAACATCTACAAGGATCCCGGCACGGCGGCCGAACTGAGTTCGTCGGTGCAGCTCGCCGATTTCATTTCGCTTTCCGGCGGCTACACCACGCGCGACGCGGATTTCCATAACGTAAACACGCGCGTCAACGCGCAGCAAGCGAGTTCCGAATCGTGGCGCGGCAACGTCGCCGTGCAGTTGCAGAAAGCCTATGTGGAGAGGTGGGGTTTCCGCCTGCCGCTGAACGTCGCTTTCAGCGAAACCAACACGACACCGCGCGTGATTCCCGGCACCGACAGCCGCATCACCCCTTCCGAGGCTCCCGACAGCATCAAGGCGCATCAGGAAACGTTCTCCTACCGCGTCCAGTACTCCAAGGGCGGGAACTCGCCCAATCCACTGGTGCGCTGGGGGCTCGAAAACCTCTCCGGAAGCTGGGACTATGCCCGCGACGACCGCAACGACTACAACACCGAAGAGGCGTGGAACGTCCAGACCGGCGCGCAGGCGTCCTATACGATTCCCACCAACAAGGGACGGGGGGTGAAGCCGGTCTGGTGGTTGAAACAAGTGCCGATGCTGAAGAAACTCGGCAGTCCCACCTTTCACTACAAGCCGACCAAACTGCTGTTCAGCGCGCAGGCCGCGCGACGACAATCGTACACCGCCGATCGTCCGTCGTTCACGGTCAGCGCCAACGATCCCGATTCGGTGATTATCAGCCAGCGCGTCACGCGCACGACCCTGTTTAACACCACGCGGACGTTCAACACGGGATTCGCGCCGTTCCGCCCCCTTTCGCTGGACTTCGCCCGCACTTACAAAGGACTTCTCGATTCCACCAAGACGTGGATGGACGTCCTTCAGTATGATTTCGGCCGCACCACCGAACTGACGCAGAACGTAGGAACCAACTACAATCCCGAGTTCTATCGCTGGTTCAAGCCGACGTTCAACTACACGGCCGGCTACACGTGGAACAACGGCAATCTATCGCAGAGCGGCCGACAGGGGGTAAGCAATCAACGCAATTTCGGAGTGGATCTGCAACTCGATTTCCGCTCGATTCTTGGGCAAGGCGGCGCTCCCAGCCGCCGCCCGCGCGAGAAGCCGCCCGGACCCGGCGAGCCGATTCCGCAGGAAGAGGGAGCCGAAGCCACACCGGAAACCACTCCCGCCGACACCGTGCGGGTCAAAGAACCCCGGCCGAGTTTGTTTTCCAATCTCGGCAAGGCGTTTGTGCCGTTCAAGGCCGCACTTCTGCTTTTCGATCCCGTTGCTCTGAGTTACGACAACGGGGCCGGACACAGCCGCACGGGAACCATCGGCCATGCCGGATTGCCGTATCAGCTCGGACTCTCGATGGATCCGGGTATCGCCGTTGACACTTCGGTGATTTCCACTCCCGCCGAGCGTCGCAACGAAGACTTCACGGCCCGTTCGGGTATACGCATCACCAAGGACATCCGCTCCGGCTTCAACTACATGCATCGGACATCACAGAACATCTCGCAGCTGGCCACGGGAAGCGTCGAACAGTCCGTGTTGTGGGTGGGCAAGGATTCCGATCTTCAGGTGTTCCCCTTCGCGGATATTACGATGGATTGGTCGGGACTCGAGCGGATCGGTTTCTTAAGCCGCGTGGCCCGATCCGTCAGCCTGACGTCGAGCGTGTCGCAGAAGCAGCGCGAGAACTGGTCGGGCCGGTCCAGCAACGTAACGGCCCGCGAATACACGCGGCAGTGGGGGCCGCTCCTCGGTATCAATTTCTCCTGGAAAGGAGACATTGACTCCCAGATCCGCTACAACACGTCCAAGAATTTCAGCGAAGGCGTGCAGCAGGGGAATCGCAGCCGCTCCACCGACAGTCAGATCACCGGTCAAGTTAGCTACTCGATCCGAACGGGTCTGCGGCTGCCGCTGCCGTTCATGAGCGATCTCCGGCTGCAGAATCAGACGACCTTCTCGCTGCAGGCCGACTATCGCAAGCAGAAGCAGGAGTCGGCGGATCGTCCCACCAGTCCCTATGGCCTGCGGGCGGCCACCAGTTCGTGGTCGTTGCAGCCCCGGATTACCTACAGTTTCTCTTCGAGCGTGCAGGGCCAGGCGTACGTGCAGCTTCAGCAGAACAAGGATGAGATCAGGGAGTCGAAGAATCGTCTGTTCGAGTTCGGCGTCAACGTGAACATCAGTATTCGCGGATGATCGCGGTTTCCATAGACATCGGCACCAACACCACGCTCGCCCTGCTGGCCGAGCGCGACGGCGGCGGGCTGCGGATTCTCAAGGATCAGCTCGCGCCCAATTATCTCGGGGAAGCGCTGAAGAAGGGTCCCACGCTGCCGCGCGACGTGCTTGCGCTCAACGTGGATCTGGTGGCCGAGCTGGTGCGCGATTTCCGGAGGGCCGGGGCGGAGGGCTTCGCGGTGACCGGAACGGCAGCCCTCCGGCGGGCGGAAAACCGGGCCGAATTCATCGCGGCGGTGCGGGAGATCGTCGGCGTGCAGGTGGAGGTGATCGGCGGCCGCGACGAGGCCGCGTTGACGTACATGGGCGCGCTGTCGGGACGCGAGATTTTTCCCGGCGAGCGCGTGTGCGTGATGGACCTCGGCGGCGGCTCAACGGAAATTATCGAAGGCCGGGGGATGGTGGCGGGACAGGGCTATTCCATTGACGTGGGCTCGGTTTACTTGACGAACGAGTTTTTCCGCGACGATCCGCCGACCGAAGAACAAATCAACTTTCTCCGAGCGAATCTCCGCGACCGGTTGCCTTTATTGGTCGGTAACTTGCGTGGCGCTCGTTGTCCGTGGATTCTGGTAGGCGGAACGGCGGTGACATTGGCGATTCTCAAGGCCGGACTGCGCCGCTACGATCCGCAGGCGGTGGGCGGATCACTGTTGAGTGCGAGTGATATTGACTGGCTTACAGAGAGTTTTCTCGGCCGTTCCTCGGACGAGCTGCAATGCACTCCGGGGATGCCGTCAGGCCGGGGGAAATCCATTCTGGCGGGAACGATTTTACTCAAAGAAATGTTGACCGCGCTCGATCAGGACGAAGGAATCGTCAGCGAACGCGGTCTCCGGCACGGAGTCTGGCTGGCCAAATTTGCCCAAAGGGGGCGGGGATGAAATCACACGTTCTTCTCATACTGATTGCGGCTGTGCTGATGATTGTTCTCGGCTGCGACGACGAGAACGGGCCGCCTACGCCATCTCCGAGCATGGAACTTCTGGATGTCCCGACGGCGCTGCCCTCAAACGTGGATGTATTTCATACCTATTCCGTTCGCGTGACGGGCGCGGTTCCCGATTCGATCCTCTGCGAAGTCACGAGGCCTGATGGCACACCGCTGGAAAGTTTCAGCCTGTACGATGATGGCAGTTGGCGCACCTTCGACAGTCCTTCCTATGCCAGTTTCACATCGGGCGACATTGTAGCGGGCAATGGAACCTATACGCGCAAAATCAACGGACTGCTGCTGGCCGACAGCGTGAACGGAACTTACACATTTCGTTTTATCGCAAGGGGCCTTGCGAACATGCCCGAACACCATACCATTCCTGTTGTCGTGGCCTATGTAGAGCCGTGCACCATCTACGAATACCAAGTGGTAGGCCTGTTCGAGGAGTGCTTTGCCCCGACTACGCTCAGGGTATGGATATCAACCTCTGAAATGGATTGCGTGGATACCGTGCAAGTATTGCTTATTGACCACGATAGCCAAACCGAGATGAACTCTGGACAATTCTGGCAAACGTCAGATTCGGTTATCTGGCAGTACTCACTGCCCCCCACGTTCTTCCGCTGCTATGAACGAACACCGGATTTTCATTTTCTCACATTCCGCGCGGTGACCCGCTTCGGCATGGAGTGCTCGGTCACGCAAACGATCTCTTATATGCAACACCTTGCCGTTCTATCCAACTCCGTACTCCCCGACACGGCCTATCGTCCGGTGACATCCAGCGACACGAACCTGATTGCGCTTACGGTTGACATGGAAGACTGCGAGTTGCAGGGAGCGACCGACTTCTATGGTCTTGAGTTTGAGAGCCGCCGCGATCCCTACGATTGGGGCCGGGCTGCGAATTTCTACTTGCGCAATGACGGCGTGGAGCCGGATGCCGTGGCCGGCGATAACACCTATTCTTCGTGGTTGGTGATCCTCCGCAGTGACAGCCTATTCAACAACGTGTACTACTTCCGTTTCTATGCCATCGAGGGATTCGCGCCCTGCATCGCTCACTGGGACAGTTCCGAGTACCTCCTCGACAGCATTCGCATCATCCAGCCGGGAGCCGTTGCGAGCGGAGTGGAGCTGAATCCCGTCGAGTTAGGAATCAGCGTGTTGAACAAACCTCTGAATCGGTAGGGGCACGACATGTCGTGCCCGTCCATGAAAGCGGCGGTGGCCGCTTGCGTCCGCCCCGCGCAATCAAACAACAGGTTCCCCATGAACCGTTTTGCCTTCATACTTCTCATCTTTTTCGCCTCCGCCGCTTGCGCTCAGTTCGCTCCGCAGAGTATCCACCTTTCGCAAGGCGATAGGCTCGACGAAGCTCCGCCCGAACCGCGATTGGCCTCCAACGTCATCATTGACATTCTGCCGTCAGTGAGCGCGTCGGGTGATCTGTGGCTGGCCACCGGCGGCGGCGTTACGCACATGATCGCCGATCCGCTGATTCTCCCTCACGGCTATGCGTTCCGCTCCTACGGCACCGCGCAGGGACTGGGCAAGGGCGGCGTGAGCGGACTGCTGGTCACCGATTCGATCATCTGGGCGTCGTTCGCGTTCGACACCTCGGTGGGGATTTCCGGCGCGGGCGGCGGACTGGCCTACAGTCGCGATCAGGGTCTCTCATGGATCTGGCTGCCGCAGCCGCGCGACCGCATGTACAACACCGATGCGAACGGTTTCGATCACGTGCTCGGCTATTGGCCGACGACGACTAACGTGGACAACATCACCTACGACATCGCGATCTCCGACAGCTTCGTATGGATCGTCTCGAAAGGCGGCGGCATCAGGCGGCACATCATCTGTCCTGAAGATTCCTGCTATGTTAACTATGACGACACCACCGGTTGGCAAGTGATAGATACGCTACACTTCACCGACGGCCGCCAGCTTCCCTTTCATCCCGGCGATCCGGTGGACGGCCTCTATCATCGCACGTTCAGCGTGCTCTATGACGAAATCGAGCACGCCTTGTGGGTGGGAACCGCCGCCGGCCTCCTAAAAAGCACGAACGAAGGCCGGACGTGGAAGAGCTACTCCGCCAGCAGCGCGCCGAATACGATCTCGGGCAACTTCGTCACCGCGCTCGACTACCAACCCTACGACAGCTCGGTCTGGGCGGCCACCTGGCGGGCCGAAAGTCCGCAGGAACGCTACGCGGTCTCCAAATCCACCGACGGCGGACTGACGTGGCGGGTGTATCTCGATTCCGCACAGGTAACGCGCGCCATCGGGCGATTCGAGGTCGTGCGCGCCCACAGCTTCGCCTTCGACGGCCCGGTGGTGTACGTCTGCGACGACATTGGGCTATGGGTGTCCCCGGACAATGGAGAGACGTGGGACATGCTCACCGAGGACCGCATTTTCGAGGCGGGAACCGAGCGCCGCTTCTACTACACGGGAATCTACTCGGCTCTGAATGATGGCGCGCGGTTGTGGGTGGGCGGCGTGGACGGGTTGGCATTCACCGACAACGGCGGCGTGTCGTGGTCGGTCTTGCAGACCGCGCTGCCCCTGAATTCGCCTGCTCGCGACGTCGAAACCTACGCCTATCCCAATCCGTTCTCTCCGGAACGATTCGATTTCGTGAAGTTCCGTTACAGCACCTCCGGCGGAGCGGTCAAGATAACGATCTATGACTTTGCCATGAGCAAAGTGGTCGAGCTTCCCGCGGTGACGCGCTCGCCGGGCGAGCATTATGAAGTCTGGGACGGCCGGAAAAACGGCACCATCGTCGCCAACGGAACGTATTTTTACAAGATCGAGAAGCCCGGCGGCGAGGTGTGGGGCAAAGTGATCGTACTTGACTGATTCCGGCAGGACTTGACAACAATCAATTGAAATGGTTTCCCGCGAAGACATACGAAAACTCTGTGATCGGATCGTCGAGCGGTTTCATCCGCACAAGGTGATCCTGTTCGGCTCCTACGCGTATGGCCATCCTTCGCCCGATTCGGACGTGGATCTGTTGGTGGTGATGCCGCACGAGGGACATGCCAGCCTCACCGCCGCCGAAATACGTGGAGTGGTTCATGGCGGTTTTCCGTTGGATTTGATCGTCCGCTCGCCAGCGGTGATTCGTCAACGCTTGGAGTGGGAGGATTTCTTTTTACGCGAGATACTCGAAAAAGGGGAGGTTCTCTATGAAGCCCCTCACGATGGAGTGGATTGAAAAAGCTGAAGAAGATTTCCTGACGGCTCGTCGAGAATTACGAGCTCGACGGTCTCCGAACTTCGATGCCGTCTGTTTTCACGCGCAACAGTGCGTAGAGAAATATCTAAAGGCTCGGCTTCAGGAAGCAAGTATTCCCTTTGCCAAGACACATGACCTCACGGTTTTGCTGGAAGCGGTCTTGCCGGTCGAACCGCTGTGGAAACCACTTCATAAGGCCCTAAGCGATTTGAGTCAGCGTGCCGTTGACGTGCGGTATCCGGGTCTCACGGCGGATCGGCAAATGGCAAGAACCGCATTGAAAACGTGCTCTGAATTTCGCTTGCTTGCGCGTTCGGCGCTTGAAATGAGCAATTAGCCAAGTTGTCACAATGAACCGATTCTTAGCTTCACTTCTTCTGATCACGGCGGCTACCACCACCTTCGCCGGAACCAACGGGGGCTTCGCGGGAGCGTTTGCGCGGATTGGCGCGGGCGCGCGGGCCAAGGCGATGGGCAACGCCTACACTGCCGTGGCCGAGGGACCCTCCGCCGTCTATTTCAATCCGGGCGCGATTCCCTTTCACCGTGAGCGTGAGTTCTCGGCCACGCTGACCGATCTGGCTCTCGACCGCCGTCTCGACTATCTCGCGTTCACGACTCCCGTCCATCCCAAGCCGAGCTCTGAGCAAAAACCCGTCAATGCGGGAATCGGACTGGCCTGGCTGCACGCGGGGGTGGCCGATATTGACGCGCGCGATTTCGACGGCCGTCCGCTGGACAGGATTGACCAGTCCTCGAACTTGTTCGCGCTCGCGTTCGGCATTCAGTTCCACGAAAAGTTCGGAGCGGGACTCGCCGCCAAGGTGATTTATGAAACCTTCGGCAAGATCGGCGGCGACAACGACCGCTCCATCAACGGCGACGGCGTGGGTCTGGACGTGGGCGCGTTCGGTCGCCCCATCGAACACCTGACCGTCGGTTTGCTCATCAAGGACATCGCTTCCAAGACGACGTGGAACACCAATGAATACTGGTCGCAGGGATCGAGTAAGGCCGACGAGTGGCCGATGCAATATCGCTTCGGCGCGGCCTACTCCCGAATGGGACTGACCGGAGCGATGGACGTGGAATCGAGCGAAGAAGGCG
This sequence comes from bacterium, assembly GCA_018812265.1. Classification (GTDB taxonomy): domain Bacteria; phylum Electryoneota; class RPQS01; order RPQS01; family RPQS01; genus JAHJDG01. The sequence goes on from JAHJDG010000200.1 coordinate 11,832, forward strand.
AAACGCGGCTGCATCTTGGCACGGAAGCTGCAACTCGGATTGACGACAAATACAGCTTCGCCGGGCGGGTGGGCTACGATGACGGCGCGGTCACGTTCGGCATCGGCGTCGGACTTGCGACGTGGAAAGTGCGCTCGACGGTGGATTTCACCTACGCGCTCGAAGATATCGCTCCCGATGATGCGTTCGTCGTGAGCTGGAACGTCGCCTTCTAAGACAAGGATGAGGGATGAAGGATGAAGGATGAACGGTCTCGGAAAACGGTGCTTCACCGAGGGCGCGTCGCCTTAGCGGCAATCGCCGTTCTCGCGGTTTTCGTCGGGGCGCACGATAGCTTTGCCGCCACGGGTCTGGCGTTTCTCGAAATTCCCGTGGGCGGACGCGAGAGCGCTCTGGGCGGCTGCGGAGCGGCGCTGATCAGCGGGCCGACCTCGGCCACCTACAATCCGGCCGCGGTGGCGTTTTCCCCGCGCAGCGTGGCGCTCATGCACACGCGACATTTCGCCGACACCCGCGCGCAATTCCTGGGGTTCACGGTCCGGCGCGGTAAATTCGCGATCTCGCCCCACTACTGGGGAACGCGCGTCGCCGACGTCGAGTACCGCACCTCTGCCTCTCGCGATCCGATCTCCACCTTCGACGCCGTCAGTTCGGCGGTGGGCGCAGCCGTTGCCTATGAAATCAACTCCCGTTTCGCGGCCGGCGTCACTGGCCGTTATCTCTACCAGAAGATTCACGTGGAAAGCTCCGACGGATTCGCCATGGATGCCGGACTGCTCGCGCGCGAACTCGTTTCCGGCTTTACGCTCGGCCTGTCCGCGCAGCATATGGGACAAATGAGCGAGTTCGCCAGCGAACGTCCCGCCCTCCCCACCGCGCTGCGCGGCGGAGCGGCCTTCGAGCGCGCCCTCCACAACGTCGGATCGCTGCTGGTCGTCGCCGAGGCGCAAGCCGTGAAGGACAACACGCCATTTTTTAGAGGCGGAATCGAGTATCGCGCTCCCGACTACGTCGCACTGCGCGCCGGCTATGTTGAAGGATTGGACGCCCAAGACGTATCCTTCGGACTCGGCTTCTATGTCAAGCACATCCGTCTCGACTATGCCTTCATCCCGTACAAAGAGAACCTCGGCGAGGGCCACCGCTTCTCGCTGGCCCTAAACCTCTGATCTCTCCGTCGCCGCAGGTCTATGACCTGCCGCATTCCTCTTCCTACAAGGAGCATCGCATGGGGACACCGCGCTTTCTCGCTCTCGCGATCGTCTGGATCGCGCTTTTCGTACTCGGCTGCGTGGACGATAACGGCGTTGGAATCACGACTCCCGTGCAGCCGCCGGAATACAGCGGCGGATCGTGGCAATGGATCAATCCCCTGCCCACCGGCAACCACCTGTACAATGCTTTTTTTCTCGATGACAACACCGGCTGGATCATCGGAAAAGCGGGGACAATTCTTCATACCACCGACGGCGGCCAGAGCTGGATTCCGCAATCCACCGCCCGTTCCGTGGACCTACGCGCCATTTTTTTCCATGACAACCTGAACGGCTGGGCAGTGGGCGGGAATCCGGGCTACGGCTGAGGAAGGGATCGCTGTGAGGCTCACAGCTTCATCACCCGCACCACCGACGGCGGAAACAGTTGGACGGAATATGGAACCGGCGCGGCGGCGGGACAACTGGAAGCGGTGCAGTTCGTGTCGGCTCTGGAAGGCTGGGCGGTGGGAATGTCCGGCGATATTCTGCACTCGACCGACGGCGGAATGACGTGGATTCTCGAAAGCTCCGACACCGACGTCTGGCTGACCGGACTCACTTTTTTTGACGCGGACACCGGCTGGGCGGCGGGGTATAACCCATCCGACCATCCCTACACAGGCGTAGTCCTGAAGACGACGGATCGCGGAGCGACCTGGTGTACTGTGCTCGACAGCGCCGACATGATTCTCACCGACTTCACCATGACGGATCATCGGAACGGCTGGGCGGTCGGCGTGGACTACTATTATGAAGCGGCGATCTGGAATACGACCGACGGCGGCGTGAGCTGGTCCGTGCAGTATTCGGGAGGATCAAACGATTTTACGGACGTCACGTTCTTCGACCGATGGGCAGGCATCGTGGTTGGCAACAACGGTCAGATCTTCGCCACCACCGACGGCGGCCAGACGTGGAACGCGCGAACGCCGGGAAACGGAGCGATGCCGTATCGCGCGGCCTACTCGAGTAGCGGTACGTGCTGGGTGGTCGGCAATTTAGGTACCGTTATCAAGTCCTCCGACGCGGGATTTTCATGGACCTCCTACACCCAAAGCCTGACCTACGAAGATATTTGGGACGTCACTTTTGTGGATTCCGAAACGGGATTTCTGGCCGGTCAGCGCGGACTCCTAGCCCGCACCACCGACGGCGGAAATAGCTGGGAAAAGCTGGAAGGAATAACCGGCGATGCTCTCTTCCGCATCTGTTTCCGCAATCCGAGCACCGGCTGCATCGTCGGTGGAACGAGCGACATGGCGACGATCCTGCGCACGTCGGACGGGGGAACGAATTGGACCAAAACGGAATTCAACGGCGCGCATGGAGTGTGGGATATCGCCTTTCAGGATGATCGAACCTGCTGGGCGGTGGGCGGCTATGGGATTATTCTCCATTCCCAAGACGGCGGGGAATCGTGGGAACACCAGAACTGCGGCGAGTACTACGAACTCATGTCGGTGGCCTGCGTCGCTCCCGGCCGCGTGATCGCCGTGGGCGGCTACTTTGGTTTGACCGGAATCGGCGCGATCGCCCGAACCAGCGACGGCGGACGGAATTGGACGGCTTCGATCTTGGGCGGGGTGTGCTTCCTCCGCGACGTATGCTTTGTGGACGACCGCGAGGGTTGGGCCGTCGGTCAGCGCGGACTGATCATGCACACCACGAACGGCGGAGAGACCTGGCAGTTCCAGCAGAGCGGCGTATCCAACGAACTCTATGCCGTCTCCTTCCGCGACCGCTTCACCGGCTGGGCGGTCGGCAGCGTTGGAACCATCCTCCACACCTGCGACGGCGGCGCGACCTGGCAGCCGGAGGTCAGCCAGACCGATCTGACCGTCCTCGATCTCTGGACCGGCCCGGAGAACACGATGGCCGTGGGAGTCGGCGGAATGATCCTCCGCTACCTGCCGGACGAGACAACCTCGCTCTTCACTGATCGCCGAGGAACGGGCAGGTGACCCACCAACTATCTTAGGTAAATCGGCTCCGGCCCTTGATTTCGGCTGCTTTTTTTCGTATGTTAGCCGCGCCTGTCCCGACGAAGGCAGGTTTCGGTAAAAGAAGCCGAAAGGAGGTGGTCCAATGAGTTCATGGCCACGGAGGTTCGCTACCTGACCCCCAGGGATGCGGACACCTCAGCCAAAGGCCCGTCTGAGCATGCTCGACGAGCCTTTTTTGCTATTGCCCCTCCAATCCCATCCTGGAGAGCTAACCCATGAATCGTGAGGAGTTTGGCGAGCAGGTCGAAGCGGCCGCCCAGAGCATGATCGCAGCCTTGCAGACCCTCCCGCCCGCGCGGGCCGCCGAGCCGCTGGCCGAGGGCAAATGGTCGCTGCGCGAGCTGGCCGCGCATTTCCTCTTCTGGGATACCATCGTGATCCGCGCGCTGGAGGCGCGGATGCAGGGTGCGGAGTTCGACTGGAGCGAATACTCCGACTGGGACAAGCTGAACACCGAATCAACCGAGCGGATGCGCTCTGTGCCTCTCGCCCGCGTGGCAACCCAATGGCGAATCACCCATGAAACGATGATGGAAGCGCTGCGTCGCGTTCCCGATGAAATGCTGCTCGAAAACGGTGAGATTCCGCGCTGGCTCATCGAAACCGTGAACGATCACTACGCGTATCATGCCGCGCAAGTGGAAAGATGGATGGAAAAGGTGAGGAAGGAGGAAGGAGGACGAGGCGGCGGGGAACTGCCGGTCAGGAATTCATAGCGAAGCGGGGAAATCTGCGGGATTCCCGAATAACCTTAGGAAATGAGGTTGCACCATGAAAATGGGGAACGTGATTCATGTCGGCTTCGTGGCGGCGAGAAATTTCGTAGTGGGGAGCAATCTGGCTGCACTGACCCTCGTCCGACATCCATACCAGATGCTATACTATATCGGCGAGTGTCTGTTCCTCTTCAAGACCCTTCTGAACAGGCGGAAATTACCCCAACCGGCCCTAGGTCGAGTTCTCGCCCAAGTGAAAACTGAGGAAGAACTCCGACTCGGTAATCTCAAAGGTTATACGTGGTTCCTTGAGAATCCGACGCTTGCCGCCGATATCGTGGGTCTCTGTCTTCTCTGTCGAGCGATCAAGCCACGGGTCATTTTCGAAATCGGAACGCAGACCGGATATACCGCCCTGCATCTGGCGCTCAACAGCCCCGACGACGCCACGGTGTACACTCTCGATCTTCCCCCGGACCGATCTCCCGACGTCGCGCTGAAAACGACTCTCGCTGATGCCCGCGAACGCAGAAAAAAAGTCGCCGTGAAGCGGCCCTGTTTCGAGGATTCATCCGTAGCGCACAAGATCGCGTGTTTGACGGGTGACAGTGCGGTATTCGACTACTCACCCTATCACGGAAGAGTGGATCTCTTCTTCATAGACGGCGCGCACAGCTATGAGTACGTCCGCTCCGATACCTCCCATGCTCTCGAGTGCTGCCATTCCGGAAGTTTTATCATCTGGCATGACTATGGACGTGTGGAAGTCGGAGGAGTCGAGCGCTTCCTGCACGAGATGAAGCAAGACGGCCATGACGTCCGTGCTATTCCGGGGGGATCGCTGGCCTACATGACCGTCCATTAGTCACCCTTCCGGTCGTTCGCTTCCCTGCGTCAGAACTCGTGTCCGAGATTCAGGTAGATCATCGTGTGACCCGTGCCGAAATGGGACTTGAGTAGTTCTCCCACGGTAAACGTCATGGGGCCGAGAAACGTCGAGAGTGCAAACCGGCCGCCTACTCCATGAAGATAGTCGGAAGACTTGGGGAGCGGATCCGATTCGGGAGAGACCGCCCCCACCGTGTAGAGAGCCGACAGATAGGCGTCGGCCACCCAGCGGGAAAGTAGATCGTAGCGCAGTTCGCCGAGTGCCGTCAGGCGGCCGCTGCCGTAGCGCTCGGCTCCGTGCAGACCGAGCAGGCTGTTTTCACCGCCCAGCGGAAACTGCGCCCACAGCGGCAACAGGAAATCGTTCCACGCCCAGTTTCCTTGCGCATGAGCCACTACCCGCGGAGCGAGCGGCAGATAACCGTCGGCGGAACCCAGCAACCGATTGAAGGATCGTCCCGTCTGCCGCGATTTGAGCGCGTATTCATAGCGGCCGTTCCATGAAAAACCGCTCGTCGGAAACGGGTAGTCGTCTTTCGTGTCAATCAGCGCGCGAATGCCGAGATAGGTAATGTGGGCCGTGGGTTCGTCGAGCACTCCCCCCGCGCTCACGCCCTCATAGCGCAGACCGGCGGCCAGCTCCCCCCAACGGCGGAAACCGCGCCCCAACCACAGCGACGCCCGCGTGCGCTCGAAGACGTAGAGGGACGTATCGTGGTGCTGCGCGTCGTAGAAATCGAATTCTTCCCGCGTCCAGCTCACGCGCAGGTCCGTCGTTGTGTAGCTCTGCAGCAGACGGTCGAGCGCGACCGTGACGGGCAGCCGGTCGAACGTCAGACGCGCGCTCACTTCTTCATCCCGCTCGCCGTACTTACCGAAGAGCGCCAGCCGCGCGTTGATCGCCAGCAGATTATCGTTGAGGAATTCGGCGAAGCCCCGTCCCTTGCGCTCCAGCGAATAGCCCGCGCCGAAACGAAGCTGCGGCGATTCACGCTCGCGCACCCGCAGCTTCAGATGAGCGCCGCTGTCGGTGGGCAGCACCGACAGGTTCACGCTGGAAAACAAATCACTGCCGTAGATCTGCGTGATACTGCGGCGGGCGCGGCGCAAATCGAATACCTGATCCGGAATCAGCAGGAATTCGTTCAACACGGTCCGCTCGCGATAGCGGCGCAATCCCGTCACGCGAATAGACCGAATGCGGCCTTCTTCCCATTGACTGTGCAGCGTGCCCGCGGAATCGAGTTCGAGTTGCGTGACGTGAGCCAGCGTCCGCCCGCGGTGTAAATATCCTCGGCGGAGTGCGGCCAGTCGCGACAAACCGTCCGCGTCGTGCGCCGACCCTGCGGCCAGCGAATCGGCCCCCATGCTGATTCCGCTGAAACGACAAAGTTTCGGCGGCATCCGCTCCGGCTGGACCGACCGGCAGAAATCTCCGTAGAGCCGCCGCGAACAGAACGTCGTGCTTTGTGCCGAGTCATCATCCGCTTTCCGAAGCACGGAGCGCAGCCGGGACATGTTTTCCCGCGCGGCGGCGTATCCCGCTTCGATCAGCATTTCGATATGATCGAAGTCGCTGGCCTTGTGCGCGCCCACGTCGGGAGTCAGAACCACGTCGGCCATTCTTCGTGACGTCTCGTTCCGCTCGGCGTGCATGAGGGTCGTGACGCGGTCGGCCAGTTCCCACGGCAGTTCCACGTCGGAGGCGGTCTCGATTCCGCTGCTCAGGTCCACCGCCACCACCGCATCGGCTCCATTCGCGCGGGCGATTTCCACGGGAATATTTTCGATCACCCCGCCGTCGGCCAAGAGCAGCGTGTCCAGCTCGTAGGGAACGAGAATCAGCGGCAGCGAGACCGATGCGCGCATCGCCTCGGCCAGATCGCCCTTCGCGAACACGACGGGTTCACCCGAGATCAGATCGGTCGCCACCACGCGGAACGGGATGCGCAGATCGTCGAACGACCGCCACGCATGGTAGGGCGCGCGCTGCACGAAATCGAAGAGCAGTTCGCTCACCTGCTGTCCGCTGGAGAGCGCGACCGGCACCTCGGGCATCCATCCCCGGAAACGGAGCATAAGGATGTGGCGGCTGCGGGTTTCCTTCTTGGCCAGAAACAGATTGCGGCGGGCCGGGCGATCCAGAAACAGACCCGACCAGTCGGTGGTCATCGCGAGCGATTTGAGCTCGGCTGCGTTGTATCCCGCCGCCCACAGACCACCCACCACCGCGCCCATCGAAGTCCCAACGATCAAATCGGGTTCGAGTCCTTCTTCTTCGAGAGCTTGAATGACTCCGATGTGAGCGAATCCCCGCGCGCCGCCGCCCGACAGCGCGAGCGCAACCGTCTCGGCGCGAGCGGAGTATGCTGACGATACAACCAATACTGCGATGAGAAGCCGACGGAAGTAGTACATGTTTTCTCTCACGTCATTCCGAATCTTTCGTTCAGAATGACGCACTCATCAGAAACCGGATTATGAACTTCACCTTCTGGACTTTTGCCCGTGACGGCAAGCTGCCGGACTCGTTCCCGCGCGAGAAACTCGCCGGTGAAACGCTCCTCTTGGCGGGAGGAAATTCCGGCGATGCACGCGCGCTGCACAGTGATCCACAAAATTTCGCGGCCTGCATGAATGAAGCGGCGCGGCGCACACAGACGGGTCTCGTCGTATTCCTGCCGCCTGATCTGCTTGATCTTCCTGCGGGATGGAAAGAGCGTCTGCTGGATGCGGCTTTTCGGAATGAAAAAAGTGTGTTTTTCTACGGAGACTGTTTTCTGCGCGGCAAAGGCGGCGACGTCCTGCAAACCGTGCGATTCGACATCGGCGACATCAGCGAGCGCGAGGACTGGGGAGTTGTGTGGGCCGTGCGCGCGGAGTGGCTGAATTCCATCGGCGGACTCGATGAAACGCATCATCGGGCGGCGTTCTATGATCTCCTGCTCAGGAGCTGGATGCGCCGCGTGCACGTCGGCGGGGCGCTGGCCGAGATTCCCGCTCCCGCCCGCGACAGTGAAGCCGACACTGCAAAGAACAAGCTCTTCTTCCCCGGTCGCGGTAAGCTGGGCGGATTCTCGTACCTCTTCATGGACCCCGAGGAAGAGCGGCACATCGAAGAAGTCTTCTACAACTTCCTCAAGCGCGAGAACTGCTGGCTGGAAGGCGAACGCACTGCGATTCCCCCTATCCCCCCCGCCAGCGGAGGGGAACCGCTCGTCTCCGTCGTCACCCCCGTCTTTAATCGCGCGCGCTTTATCGGCAAGGCCATCGAGTCCGTGCAGCGGCAGACGCTCATGGGCTGGGAATACATCATCGTGGACAACGGCTCGACGGACGAAACCCGCGACGTGGTGCGAGCGTATGCCGCCAAAGACTCCCGCGTGCGCTTGATCGAATACGACCGCAACGTGATCGCCGAGTCGCTCAATACCGGTGTGCGGGCCGCGTGCGGCCGGTATGTCGCTCAGCTCGACAGCGACGACGAATATCTGCCGCACACACTGGAAAAAATGACCTCCGCGCTCGCCGCGAATCCCACCTGGGGTCTGGCCATCAGCTACTACGAACTGATGGACGAAAATGGCCAATCGCTTCCCGAATTCGGCGTGGTGAGACACGAGCGCTACAACCGCAATAACATCCTGCGGCGCGATGGAGCGGGCGCGCTCCGCTGCTGGCATCGCTCGGTGATTCTCGAATTCGGCGGCTTCGACGAGCAAGACCTGGGACACTACGGCGAGGACTACGATCTGGTCCTCAAATGCGGCGAGAAATACGAAGTGGGCCGCGTCCCCGAAGTCTGCTACCGCTACCGCCGCCACGGGGACAACACCGACGTCCTCCGCGATCCCGAACTCAAAATCCGCAATAAGACCCTCGCCCGGCTGCGCGCAATTCAACGGAGAAAGGCGATGTGCTCACAGTAGAAATTTCTCTGCAACGGGAACGGCTCCGCCAGTTCTTAAGAATTCACTCTGCTATCTCAGCACCCTCATCAGCCGCGCCTCGAACTCGCCCACATCAGCCTCCACCTGATTGATCGTGCCGCACATCGTCAGGTCTTTCGCCGGCCAGTAGTACATGAAGGAGCCGTACGCCCCATCATGCCCCCATACTACGCCCTGCGGGAAATCCAGTCGCGCCACTCCCAGACCGTAGGACACTCCGCCGCCCAATTCATACCACGAAAACATCGCCTGCTTCGATGCGCCATTCGAGAAAATGCTGTCGGCCGCGAACACGCGGAGAAAACGCGTGAGGTCGTCCACTGTGGACACCAGCCCGCCCCCCGCCCAGTCGAAGGACGTGTTGATCGGCGCGGTGTCCACGTTTCCCAGAAACGGATGTGAGAGTACGCCGCCGGAAGTGGGCGTTTCCCGCGTCTCGAGATAGGTGTGCGTCATGCCGAGCGGATCGAGCAAATACACGTGGTACGCCTGTTCGAGCGCGGCGCCCGTCACCGCCTCGATCACCATGCCCAGCAAAACGTAGTTGGCGTCGCTGTAGTGCCAGCCGCTGCCGGGTGCGAACTTCGCCGGGAGCCTGCGATAGGTCCATTGAACCAGCTCCAGCGGCTGCCATTGCAGAGTGGGGTGATCGAGAACGTACTGCAGGAACGGCGTGTAGCCGCTCATGTTCCGCTCCCCGTCGAAAACGTAATCCGCGAGTCCGGTCGTGTGCTGCAGACACTGCCGTAGCGTGATCGCGCTCCCATAGCTGTGATTCTGATACACGAGCAGGCTATCGAAAGGAATCCCCGACTCCGCCAAATATCCCGCCACCGGATTATCAAGTAGGAGTTGTCCCTCTTCCACCAGCCGCATCACGACGGTGGCGGTGAGCATCTTGGTCACGCTGGCCGTTCGGAATTGCGTTTCGGCGGTCATGGGCGTGCCCGCCGACGGATCGGCCTGCCCGGCCGCTCCCGACCACAGAATACCGCGCCCCCGGTCATCCACTTTCAAGACCACACTGGGAATCGCTTCATCCGCGGCGGTCGTGCGGACGATTTCCTCCAGCGCGGCCGGAATATCCGTGACGGAGTTCGAGTCATCGTCTCCGCAGCCCGTCAGAAAAACCGCAAAGAATACCGCAAGTGCTACTGCAATTCCCGTCTTCATCTTGGCTTTTTGGTTCTCAACTCTTGATCTTGGATACCACGCTCTCACCCGACTCAAAGCCCTCCACACTGCAAGGCGATGATTGCAACACGGTAGCTACCGCAGGAGGAGCGCTTTGCGAATAATTATTTCGCGGGGCGCTTCCAGTCTCACGAAGTAGATGCCACTGGCCAAACCGCCGGCATCCCACCGAAGAAATCTCTCCCCCGCCTCCATTCGTTCATCCGCAAGCACGGCCACTTCACGACCCAGAAGGTTGAACACCCGGACCTTCACCCGGCCTGCCTCGGGCACCCACAGACGGAGACTCGCGGTGCTGTTGAAGGGATTCGGGAAAACCGGATCCAGCGCAAATCGCTCCGGACGAGCGGGCGATGAGGCGTGAGGGATTGCCGACGGAAATTCCTCGATGATCAGAATCTGATCTATCCAGATGTCCCAGCCGGTGGAGGAAGGATTGCGGCCCGTGACTTTGAAGGTCAGAATATGTTCGCCCGGCTCGATATCGCGCCATAGTCCATACACCGTATCCGTCCGGGCACAACGCCAACCCAGTCCCGTGCGATAGGTGTCCATCGCGACGACATCGGTATCGCCGTCGAGCGACACCGTCACCACCGCCCCGCCCCCGGTTGCCGCAAAGAAATAGGCCGGGAGAAATTGACCCGAGTCACCGAACTGGAAGGCAAGGTTCAGCGAGTCGCCCTCCTGCGCCCCCCCCAGATACAAGGCAACCTGACGACCCCACGGGAAACTCGTGTCCGGATGCGTGAAGGCGAGCATTCCTCGCTGCCACAGATTTGTGCCCCGCCACGATGCTACCCGCAAATCCTCCGCTTCGAGCCGAAGATATCGGCGGCTTCTCAAAATCTGATCACATCGGGCCACGATCTCCCCTTCCACCGACGCCTCCACAAGCCAATCCCCGGACGGCATGCCCTGCGGAAGAATCACTGATTCTTGAATTCGAGCCAGAGAATCGGCCGTGGAATCGGGACCCGCCCATTGCAGAATCCGCTCACCCGCCATGAGTTCGGGAACGATCCCGGGGGTGATTCCGTGAATTTCCACGTCCAGAGTATCCCCGGCGAAAACGAGAGTGTCAATATCCATTCGCCGCGGTCGAAAAACAAAGTGACCCTGCGAAGTGTGGGGCCAGGCATCGGCAACGGTGTCCACCACTCCATTGACTCGAATGAGAATCGGCGAGACCCCGTCGTCATGGGAACTGCTGAATACCGTGATATCGCAGATTCCTGCTTCGCTAATCAGCGAGTCCGTCAAGAACCTCATCGGCCAATCGCCCAGAAACGCATCCGCTACCGAGCCGGCGGGGAGGCCATGCCCGATGATTCGCACCGGTTCTCCTTGATAAATGCTGCCGTCTCCGCTCTGATCCTTCACCACCCATCGAGGAATCGGCGCATAGATAAATGCCGTTGTCCGATAGTTGCCTGCATACTGCGCGAATCCTCCCACTTCAAGTGTCATTCGCAACCGAGACGTGAAGGGCACCGGATCCGCCAAGTGCCAGCGATAGGCTGAACAATTCCCACCTCCGAGATAGAGCACTCCGTGCATGCTCAATTGGTAGGGAGTCACTTGCCCGTTGGCATTGGACCAAAAATAGCCGCCATTGAAGTAGTCCTCGGTTCCCGTTCCCAGCCAAGAAGCCTCCCGTTCCCTGTCGAAATAGAGATTTTCATCCCCCTCCAATACCGAGTGTGTCGTACCCGTCATTTGCCAAAACAGACCGACGTAGGTCCCGGGCCCGGCAATGTCAAAACACTCGTACGGTTCGAACATCCGGGTCGGCCAGGCCTCCCGATGAATCCCGAAAAGACGTAGCGGCGGAATCTGATCCGGCTCGCGATCCACGATTTCCGCCTCCCCCTGAATCGTTCGGGTGGAATCCGTGCCGTTAGTGACAAGGACCGTCAAGTTCGCGGCAAAGGGAATCGGCAAATTCAGGTAGAGTGTGTCGCCGAGCGCTCCCGTAATTGCAGATTGATAGTTCCGTAATCCTCTTGGCGCACCGAACAGGGAACTGATCGGCCCTTCCATGAGCGGCAGCGGGTGATGGTCGGCAAACACCCGGATCTGCAGGCCGTCATGCGCGGCCTCCGTGTGAGAATCCACGGTCAGAAGAAGCTTTCGGCAGAATCCCGGCTCCGCGTGAGCGATGAGCGTGTCGGTAACTCCGGCAGGCAATTCAACGGTGTTGTGAACGACAAGAACCGGTTCGCCGCTCAACGCGGGCTGCGTGCGGTTATTGAATACTGTGCGCAGGGAATCCAAGCTCTCCATATAGGCGGCTGTCGGCGGCATTTGAAACGCTTCAACGGTTGTCCCGGGAGGGAAACGCAGCACGTTGACGTGGTAGTATGAGGCGCCGGGATAGATCGTCATTCGCAGACGGTTCTGAAACGGAATGGGTACGTAACTGTACCGACCGTAGAACATGGAATCTGCCAACGGCGGAGTAAAGGGTTCGGCGTGTCCGAACAGAGCACGGATGGTGGTGTCCACCGTCGGCACTTCTAAATTATCCACGTAGATTTTCCACCGCGACGCGTCCGATACGGTCCGCCGGGTAAGCCAAAAATGGGTAACGACGCCCGGTCCCTCTACATCGCACATGATGCCGTATCCGCTCGAGTCGGTCCCGTAAAATTCACCGTAGTCGTCATTCGCACGTTCCCGGTCATAGCTGGAAAAGTGGAGGACTTCGGCCGGAATCGTATCCGCCAGCCACTCCCGGTAGAGGAGATATTGCCAGAAATCCGCGGGTTGCCCGAAGCTGACCGCGGGCAGCAGCATCGCAAGCAGCACCCCTATTCTCATAGCGTCTCCCTTCCGGTTCTCATGACGACAAAATATTCTCTTCTTGTTCGGTTAACGAGTTCGTTTCCGGTTATCATTGTCGGGGGATGGGTGATGGCGTCACTCGATGTGCGTCACTCGTGTCAGAATGATCTTCCATCGGTAGGGATAATCTCCCTCCGGATAGTTCCCTGCCAACAGATAGCCTCCGTCCGGAGTTTTAACCATCCCTCTCATTTCTCCGTGTCCCACTTCCTTTGTCCAGAGCGAGTCTCCGCTATTCGTCGTCAGCATCAAGAACATGCGCGCATCTTTCCGTCGGTCGAACGAACCTCCCATCAATAGTTCCCCGTTGTCAAGCACATCCAATGTTCGACTGCGGCATTCTGCGCCGGCGGCAAAGGAACGCTGCCAGAGTAGAGCTCCTCTCGCGTCCATCTTGAAGGCGACCCCCGCCGCTTCCGTCGAACCCTTCCTAGACGTGTGGCCGACGATCACGAATCCGCCGTCGTCTGTTTCCCCGACGTCGCCGAACTCCACTCCCCGTTCGTCCATTTGATAGTCCCAGAGCTTGTTGCCCCGCGGGTCAATTCGGCTGACAATCGTCTTTCCGGACGATCCCGCCAGCAGATAGCCGCCGTCACGACAGGGCTTGATCACCTCATGGAAATGGAAATCGTCCTTTTCATAAGACCGGTAGTCCAGAGTGTCGCCACGGACGCTCACTCGCATCACGAAGAACCGGTTTCCGTTCATCACATGCGGATCCGGATTGCCGAAAGCCACGAATTGGCCGTCCGCTGTTCGATTCAGATCGAAGATGATGTTGATCCCCGTGGCGCAGAACGGTACGCGTCCGACAAAGTTTCCCGAGTCGTTCCATGTCGTCAGACAGCGGCAGTTCTGCCGGTTCTCCTCAGTACAATCCGAAAACGTCAGAAAGGAGCCGTCAGGGTTGACGAACAATCTCCGGATTGACATCGCCGACGAGACTTTCATACGGCCGGTCGCGCCGTAGAATTCCTCGGATACCTCAGAGCAATCCATTTCCGCCACGGTCCCAAAGGCGCGCGTCCAGAGCGTGTCGCCGTCCGGGTTCAAGCGGAGCAGCAGGTTCTGGTCGCCGAAATACTGCGGATGCCTGCTCTCACCGGTAATCAGAATACCGCCGTCCGGCATCACCGCAACGGCTCGACATGCACCATCGTACTCTCTGGTCCAGACCGTTTCCACCTGCGCCATTATCGGAAGCGGCAGCAAGATGAAAGCCAAACCGCAAAGTAGGTATCTCATAATTGTCTCCCCGTGGCAACCTATCGAAACCCGGCGAACTGGTATGGGCACCATAAGTCCCTCTCGAATTCGCGGCGGAAACGATGGAGTCGGATCGCACGGCCGTGCGCGGCTACGACTCCTCTTTTTCAGCTTTCCGATTTTCACCTTGTATTCCCTTCCACCACCGTCCCGAGTACGTCAGGTTCTCCTCACACAGTGTAAATGAGGAGCAGATTGGTGCGGCCGCTGCGAGTGGGAACTCCGCCCACCAGCACCAGTTTGCTGCCCGCTTCGGTCAGTCCGAGCCGCCGCGAATGGTCTATCGCCGCCCGGATCCGCTCGTCGAGACTCTCGCCCAGCGGAGTGTAATGCGGATGCACTCCGCGATAGAGCGTGAGTTCACCTACCACGTCCCGCGAATCGGACACCGCCACGATCGGCACCGCCGGCTGAAACCGGGCCACCGCGCGGGCCGCGTCGCCGGTGGTCGTCGGACAGAGAATCGCCGCCGCCTTGATGTCGCGGGCCAACGCAACCGCCGTGTGCGCCAGCGCGGTCGGATCATCCTCCTGCCTGACCGACAGAACCGGCACGCCGGAACCCGACACCGACTCCACTTCCCGCGCGACCTTCACGATGGTCTGCACCGCCTCCACCGGATAATCGCCGATCGCCGTCTCTTCGGAGAGCATCAGCGCGTCGGCGCCCGCCGCCACCGCATACGCCACGTCCGTCGCCTCGGCCCGCGTGGGTCGCGGACTGCGAACCATGGACGTCAGAATCTGCGTGGCCACGATGGCCGGCTTGCCCAAATCGCGGGCGATGCGCAGAATGCGATCCTGAATCGAGGGCACTTTCTCGAACTCCACCTCAATTCCCAGATCGCCCCGCGCCACCATCACACCGTCGAAAGCGGCGATGATCTCTTCGAGCTTGTTCAGCGCGCGCCGCCGTTCGAGTTTGGCCAGCACCGGACGGCTAAGTTGTTTCCGGGCCATCAGCTCGCGAATCGGTTTCACGTCGTCGGGATCGCCCACGAAACTCAAGCCGATCCAGTCGGCTCCCGCATCCAGCGCCGCCTCCACGTCCAGCAAATCCTTCTCTCCGACCGGCGGAAGCGGCTTGCGCAGCATCGGCAGGTTGATTCCCTTGTGACTGGTCACCGGCCCGCCGACTTCGACCGTCGCCCGTACCGCTCCGCTCTCCACACCCGTCACCACCAGCTTCCGCGTACCGTCGGCCACATAGATGGGATCGCCAACGTTCACGTACTCGTCGAAACGCGGCAGTTGTACGGGCAAGCCGTCGCCGTCCGTTTCCCCGCTGCGAAGCAGCACGTCCTTTCCCACTCGAAACTCGAACGGATCCTCGGCCAGCTCTCCCAGCCGGATTTTCGGACCGGAGATGTCGGCCAGGATTCCCACCGGTTGTCCCTTCGCTTCAGCCAGCGCCCGCACCATCTGAATGCGCGCGGCGTGCACTTCGCGGGTGCCGTGCGCGAAGTTGAACCGGAACAAATTCACTCCCGCCTCCAATACGGCCAGCCAGCGGTCGTTATCCACGATGGCCGGACCGACGGTCGCGATGATTTTAACGGCGCGATGCGACATCCTATCCCTTCACGGTGTATCCCACACGCTCTTTTATTTTCCCAAACGTTTCTCAGAATCTCCCGTTCACGATCGGGCAGACCGGCAGCCAGCCGCCTTTCTCAATGATGTTGACAAGACCGATTTGCAGGCGGGTTGTGGTGCCTGTGACGTTCACGAGACCGATTTGCAAACCGGTCGAGGTGCCGGTGATGTTTATACCGCCCAGCTGCAGTCCGTCGGCGTCACCCGAAATATTGGCGAAGCCGCACTGCAATCCAATCATAGTGCCCGTAACGTTCGCAAAACCGAACTGCGCAACGTCCGCTACACCCGACACATTCGCGAAGCCCGCCTGTAACCCAGTTAGGGCACCCGTGACGTTCACGCATCCGAGCTGCGCGCCCTTGAAGTCACCAGAGACCGTGCCCAAGCCACACTGTAATCCGTTCATATGGCCTTTGGTCCACGGAGCGCACCCCAACTGAATGCCAGTGGTGTTCCCATCCACTATTCCCACGAGACACCCCTGCACGCCGACCAAGTTACCGGTCGTCCGTGTGACGAGGCCCCCGTCGAATCCGGTCATATTGGCATTCCGGCCGTAGAGAAGGCTGAGCCGCAATCCGGCGATGGAGTGATCCGGCGAGAAAATCTGCACCGGACTGAACAGAGAAAACTGAATCGGCTTGTCTCCCGCCTGAACGGGAGCGATCACCGTCAGGAGGACCCCCGCAATCCACAATCGAAAAATCGCTGAACGGAGACATAAGCTATTCATCTCGAATTCTCCTGTTTTCAGCGTTTCAGCTTTTCGGCTTTTCAGTTTTTGTCTTGTATCCCACGCTCTCGACCGCCTTCTTCAGTGCGTTTCGGTCGAGGTTCTCGCCCTCCACTTGCGCGCGGCCCGTGGCGAGGTTGACGTCGGCGTTTGTCACGCCCGGCACGCTCTTCAGCGCGTCGGTCACCGTCTTCACGCAATGCGAACAGGTCATCCCTTCGATCTCGATTTCCACGGCTTTCGCGCTCACCTTTGTCCTCCGG
The DNA here is from genome assembly GCA_018812265.1 of bacterium. Lineage (GTDB taxonomy): Bacteria > Electryoneota > RPQS01 > RPQS01 > RPQS01 > JAHJDG01. The sequence continues at coordinate 28,549 of JAHJDG010000200.1, forward strand.
AAAAATCTCCTGTCAATCTTGTCCACGAAATGCAGCGTGATGAAGTACATCAAAAGTCCCGCGCTGCCCCACGTGATCCAGTCGGGCA
>JAHJDG010000201.1 GCA_018812265.1 bacterium
AATCAAAGGCGCCGCTTGCGTCCAAAACGCCTCCGATAACACCCAACTCTTGCGGAACATCCAACCTCCTCAACCTTGATGCCCGCAAGATACTGAAATCGGCTCCTCCCCGTCAAGTGTTATTTTGATATAGGCTCTAATCCCCCCACGAAGTGGGGGGAGACAAGGAGGGAGATTGCGATTAGTAGTCGCTGACGGCGACGGCGTCGTCCACCATGATGGTGTAGACGGATTCCTTGGAGATCACCGCCGATTCGAGTTTCTGCGAGATCACTTTCTCAGCCTCGATGAGCAACGGCTGCGCAACGGACTCCCGCACGGCGAAGCGATGATCGAGAGCGGCAAATTTCGTAGCGGTCGCGCCGAGACACACGACGAGCTTGGTGTTGATGGGCAGAAAGGTGCGATAATCGCCCGACTCGTGGAAACCGGCCAGTCCCTGGAAGGCTTGCGGATCCTGAAACTCGGGAATGTTCAGAATCTTCTCAATATCGGCCTTGGTACCGAGCAGATGGGTCATGCGCGCCGGACCACCGAACGCCATCGCGAGGTGCGTCAGATCGGAATAGCCGAAGCTGCCGGCGCTGCCGTTGAAGCTGTTGGCGGGAGCGGGCGAAGCGCCGTCGCCGTTGACGACGACATTGTAGATCTCGCTGATTTCGTCGAACGCGAGTTCGGCTCCCACCCAGTTGAGGAAGACGCGGAACTCGGCGAGCTTCTGATTCTTGAGCACGCGATAGCTGAAATCGAACTGCCGACCGCGATCCACCATGGCGGCATCTTTCTCGCGGTAGACGAGCCGCACCACCGGATAAGCCGCGCTCTCGGAGCGACGAGCCAGTGGTTTCTTGGCGAACTCGGTCTTGATGTAGATGGGCTTGACCGACGGGCCGCGTTCGGGAACGATGGCCGCCACCAGATCGCCGGGGTCCTGCACCATCTTGTAACCGCGCTGGATTTCGCGGCTGACGTACTCGGGAGCGAGAATCAGCGCGGTGCCGGTGAGGAATTGCTCGAGGGTGGTGGCGTTGCGACCGTGCATGACCACGCCGGCGAGGTAGAGCTGCCGCTCGAAGGCGTCCATCGGGGAATCGAGCGAGCCGTCGGCCTTGCGCGGCGAGGGATCCATCTCTTCGAGCAGTTCGGTGAAGGTGACGCCGCGCTCTTGGGCTTCGGCATAGAGAGCGAGATTGCCGCTGCGTGAATGGTCATTGACTTTTTCGCGCAGGGTGTAGGCGTTGGAAAAGTCGAGAGTCATGTAAAATCCTTTCTGAAAGTTTGAGATGAGAAATTAGAAATGAGAAAGAAGAGAGTATGTTCCGAGACGGCTTTTCTCGCTTCTCATTTCTTATTTCAAGTTTTTTCTTACGCGTCCAAGAGGACGTCGCAGGTGGTGTCGGCGGTGCTCACGGCGATGACCAGGCCGCGGTGTTTGGTGCCGCCGGCGGGAACATCGGTGGAGGTGGAAGCCTGACGGACTTTGCCGGTGCCGTCGCCCTCGACTTTCTGGCCGACGCCGGGAGCCGTGCCGCTGTACTTGAAGCGGGCGACGCCGGTGACCTGCACGGTGCAGAGGGCGGGAACGGCGGTGCCGGCCTGCAACTCTTCGGAGACCTTGACGACTTTGCCGATCAGACGGTCGCCCGCGCTGCCCATACCGATCTTGTTGTTGGCGGCCATGACGGCGGCGGTGAGACCCGAGTCGAGATCGGTCTGCGTGAAATCCTTATTGGCGGTGGTGTCCACCTCAAAGGTCAGCGTGAGGTTGGCGCCCGCGCCTTCGTTGGAGGGAGTGTAGGTTGTGGTCATGCGGAGATCCTTTCGTTTGGGTTGGTGCGATTGTTTAGGGTTTTCCCCCCTTGATCCCCCCACGAAGTGGGGGGAGAGGGAAGCGCATATCCATGCGGCGCTACGATCGGAGGAGCGCACGGCAAGGCAACGCTACAGATTTTCTGCTTTTCGCTTTTTCGGATTTTCGTTCCCCCCTTGATCCCCCCACATAGTGGGGAGAGAGGGGAAGGTGGGCGGTTTCGTGGATCTGATCAAATTCCTTGGCAACTTCCTGGATGTCCGCACGAAGGTCATCGAGGTCCACGTGGTGGGGCTCTTCGAGGATTTGGAGGATGTTGGTAATGGTTGAATTCATGATATCGTTCTCCGCGAAATGACGGTCATAATATACAACACGAGTGGCCGTTTGTCAAGATTGTTTTGTATAAACACCTAAGCTGTGTCATATCAAGGAAGCAGATTGAACGTATGGACAAATATAGAATGAGGTATTCACTTATCTTACATGTAGATAGATGAGAATGAGATATGTGTAACAAACACGGAGGAATCGGCCAAGGAGAGGCGTTCATGCCTCTCATGCCTCCTCCGGTCAAATCAACGACTTAGTCATATATCAATAAATATCAGCTGGTTGTCGTAATTTACGACGATTATATGGGTTACGATTCGAGCGTTACATATAACACATTTGGTGTGATATATTTTGCACAACGAATACATTAAAAAGGGCGAACTTGTGGCTCACCCAACCGAAAGACCAAGAAAAAAGCCGGTTCATCACCGGCCTCATTCTTGGATCGCAACTCGCTGCTATCGCATCAGCACCATCTTCTTCACGTCGGTGAACTCTCCGGCTTTGAGCCGATAAACGTAGACACCGGAAGCCATCGGAATGCCGGATGCATTCTTGCTGTCCCAGATGATTCGATACTCACCCGCCGGTCGCACTTCGTCAATCAAGGTGGTCACCTGCTGCCCCAGTGTGTTGTAGACTCGGAGTTCTACTCGGACCTTCTCCGGCAAGTCGAAACGGATCTCCGTCGCGGAGTTGAAAGGCTTCGGGTGGTTCTGTCTCAGGGTGAATTCACTTGGTACTTGCGGCTGCGGTTCGCGATTTTCTGTTTCCAATTCCGCCTCGACTCGAATCACCCAAATGTCATCCTCGCCCGCACCGTACGACAGCGTGCGCCCCCCCAATAATCAGCCCGCCATCATGCGTCAATTCGACAGTGTACGCCATGTCCGCCTGAGTTCCCCCCAATGCCATGCTCCATAAGCTATCACCGTCGGCATTCACTCTCACAATCCAAACGTCAGGAGTGCCATACATTCCGTTTCCATATGATGACGTTGTTCCGACAAGCACAAAACCACCATCCTCTGGACTGCACCCCACATTTTGGACACGGATTCGCATCTTAGGCGGGGGTGATGGCGGTTTGTTTGTATTGAAGTTCGTATTCGATCGGCGGCACATAGCCGAGGCTGGAGTGTAGCCGTTTCTGATTGTAGACCTGCTCGA
>JAHJDG010000202.1 GCA_018812265.1 bacterium
ATCAAAGGCGCCGCTTGCGTCCAAAACGCCTCCGATAACACCCAACTCTTGCGGAACATCCAACCTCCTCAACCTTGATGCCCGCAAGATACTGAAATCGGCTCCTCCCCGTCAAGTGTTATTTTGATATAGGCTCTAAGTGCGCGTCCAGAGCGTGTCAGGATTGGGCTGCGCGCCGGCTGTTACCAAGAAAAACAACGTGATAACGAGTACGCTGATTGCCTTCATGTCAGAGTCTCCCCGAAAAGTCTATGTTTGAGGAGAAGATACGCATAAATGCAACGAAAGTCAATGCCTTAGTTGAGTTCCGGCGAGTAGAGAAGAGAGATCCTTCACTGTGCCGCCGTTTGAGTTCAATCGCGACAACAGCATGATGTGGCGGCGCGCTTCGTTCAAGGATGACAGCCAGGGCGGAGATCGTCTCTCTTGCCCAAGCCCTTGATTTTGTGCTGGAAAGGGCATAGATTGCCGGTAACTTCGGAAGGATATATTAGAATGAAACTCCTGATTTTCGATATAGATGGCACTCTGACACACCTCGACGGGGCGACCCGGCGGGCTTTCGACTCGGCCTATGTCAGGCTGTTCGGCCGCAATGCCGCGATCGCGGGGATCAAGATGCACGGCCGGACCGATCCCTTGATCTTCCGCGACTGCTATCACGAGAGCGGATTAGGTGAGGATTGGCAGGACGCCTATAATAAATTTCGCGACGTCTATATCGCGGAGCTTCCGGCGGCCATCGCTGCGCGCAAGGATCGCGTGCGGCTGCATCCGGGCGTGGAGGAACTGGTGACACAGCTGGCCGTTATGCCGGAGCGGGCCGCACTGGCTCTGGGAACGGGCAACATGGAAGCGGGCGGACGAACCAAGATTGCAACCTTTGGACTCAACGACTTCTTCCCGGTGGGCGGATTCGGGGACGTTCACCATGAGCGAGTGGACATTCTGCGCGACGCCGTTCTTAGCGCCGAGCGACACTGGAATCGCCGGTTCGATCCGCAGGATACGTGGGTGATCGGGGACACTCCCTATGATATCGAAGGCGGAAAGGCGCTGGGACTCAGAACACTCGGCGTGGCGACCGGTGGAGCTTTTTCGCTGGCCGATCTGGTGAACACGCATCCCGACGCGGTGTTTGCCGACCTGTCGGATACGGAGATGGTGCTGGCCGTGTTTGGACTGAACTGATCTCATGCTTGCCCGGTTTCGCACCTCGATGATCGCGCTCATGTCCGTTCACGTGGCGATCAATTCGGGCGGGTATCTGTTCACGAAGGTGGCGCTGAGCGAGTTCTCACCGTTTGCGTTCGCGTTCTGGAGATTTCTGATCGGCGTGGGCGGACTCACCGCGGTATTTTTCCTGCGCAAGGCGTGGATGCGGATCGAACGGGAGGATTGGCCGCGCTTTCTGCTGCTGGCCGTGATCGCGGTTCCCGCCAATCAACTCTTGTACTTGAGCGGAATGCGGGGAACGGTTCCTTCGCACGCATCGCTGCTCTATGGTTCGACGGCGGTGGTGGCGCTGGCGCTGTCCACGCTGATCGGCTATGAGAAGCTGCGGCCCTACAAGGTTGTGGCGATTCTGCTGGCGGTTCTGGGGCTTACGCTGGTGGTTTCGGAGAGTCCGACGCGGCTCATCGGGACGGAAAGTTTCGCGGGGGATTTGCTGATCGCGCTGAGCGTGATCATGTGGGCGTCGTACACGGTGCTGGGCAAACCTATCGTGGCCAAGTATGGAGCGACGCGGGCGACGCTGGTTTGTTTGATTCTCGGATCGCTGCTCAGCCTGCCGTTTCTGATCGGACCGGCGTTGGCGCAGGACTACGCGACGATTACGTGGAAGGGTTGGGCGGGGCCGCTGTACACAGGGATCATGATTACCACCGTGTCGTACACGATCTGGTTTGCGCTGCTGAAGCGGATTGATCCTTCGCAAGTCGCCATCTTGACCGCACCGCAACCGGTGGTGACGACGATTCTATCGGTGCTGATTCTGAAGGAAGCCATTGGAATTTCGCTGGTGAGCGGGGGACTTTTGGTGATCGGCGGGGTGTGTTTGATGCAGATTCCGGCTCTGATGAAGAGGCGGCAGGTTGGTGTGCGGAAATAGGATTCCGGCCGGATTGCGCGCGACGAAAGTTAAGTTGTCCGGGAAGGTGTCGAGCGCTTAATCCGGCTCGGCTCCCCCCTTTTGAGCCTATATCAAAATAACACTTGACGGGGAGGAGCCGATTTCAGTATCTTGCGGGCATCAAGGTTGAGGAGGTTGGATGTTCCGCAAGAGTTGGGTGTTATCGGAGGCGTTTTGGACGCAAGCGGCGCCTTTGATTC
>JAHJDG010000203.1 GCA_018812265.1 bacterium
AACTCAAGGATATCCTGCTGCGCCTGCCGAATCTCCCCCATGCAAGCGTCCCCATAGGTGCCGGTCCCGAGAACAACGTGGTCGTTCGCGAATGGGGGAGTGCCGCAAAGACCGACGTGGAATTGAAGGATCACCTGACGCTGGCGGATCGTCTCGGCATCCTCGATTTCCCCCGCGGAACAAAAATCACCGGCTCCGGGTTTCCCTTATACAAGGGCGCGGGGGCGATTCTCGAGCGAGCGCTGATCAACTTCATGCTCGACTTGCACCGGAGCCGCGGTCGCTACGTGGAGATATCCACTCCCTTTGTCGTGAACCGTGCGTCTCTGATCGGCACGAGTCAACTCCCGAAATTCGAGGAAGATTTGTACCGTTGCGATGCCGATGACCTGTTTTTGATCCCGACCGCCGAAGTGCCGATCACGAACGTGCATCGCGATGAGCTCTTAAGTGAAGACGAACTTCCGATTTGCTACTGCGGCTATTCTCCGTGCTTTCGTCGAGAAGCCGGCTCATATGGAAAGGAAACCCGCGGTTTCTTGCGCGTCCACCAGTTCGATAAGGTTGAACTGGTCAAATTCGTGACACCGGAAACCTCCTACGAAGAGCTCGAGTCTCTACTGTGCGATGCGACGGCCGTTCTCGAAGCTCTCGATCTGCGCTACCGTGTGGTGGAACTCTGTACGGGCGACTTGTCTTTCGGGGCTGCCAAATGCTACGATCTTGAAGTCTGGGCGCCGGTGGAAGCCCGATGGCTGGAGGTTTCTTCGTGCTCAAACTTCGAGGATTTTCAGGCGCGCCGCGCGAACATCCGGTTCCGCCGCAAGAGCACCGGCAAACCTGAGCACGTCCATACGCTCAACGGATCGGGAGTAGCCACTTCACGGCTGCTCGTCGCGCTGTTCGAGACCTATCAGGATGATGATACGCTGATCGTACCGCCGCCCCTCAAGAAGTACACAGGCTTTGGATTGGTTACCCCCAGTGGCGTCCAGTAGCACCGAGCGGAAACAGACCGTGCACGAGTTGATTCATGCCGCCGCCGTGCTGCATCGCGCCCGTTGCTTGCCCGCCACTGATGGAAATCTCTCGGCCCGTCTCGATCAGCGGCGCGTGGTCATCACCAAGGCCGGAATCGAGAAGCGTGAGCTTGTCGAGAATTCATTCGTGGTCACTTCACTCGATGAACCGATCCCCGAACACGTTTCCAGCGAGTGGCCGATGCACCGAGCGATATATCTCGCTCGCAGCGACGTCGGCTGCATTCTCCACGTGCATGCTCCCTTTCTGTCCAGCTTCGCAATTGCCGGACATATTCCCGATGTGAATCTCCTCACGGAGACGCAATTGCTGATCGGACAGATCACGCTTGTCCCTTTCGCCGTGCCGGGTTCCAACGCTCTGGCCGAGTCGTTGTTGGCTCAGAGTCCGACGGCGAACGTGTATCTCTTGGCCAATCATGGTGTGGTAGCGGTGGGACAGACGGCAGCGATCGCTCTGCATCGCCTCGAAAGGGCGGAATTCCTTGCCGAAATCTCAATTCATGCGGCCGCCATTGGGGGTGGAATTCCACTGAACGCGGCCCAGATTTCGGAACTCGAAACCGCGTACTCCAAGCGGAGTTCGTGCTGACTATGCTGGTTCTGGCAGTCGAATCGAGCTGCGATGAGTGCTCGGTCGCCGTCTTGCGCGATGGCCTGCTGCTGGCCGAATCCACGGAAACCCAAACCATTCACCGGCAGTACGGTGGTGTCGTCCCGGAATTGGCCGGACGCACTCACCTTGAGCTGATGGATAGAATGGCGAGCGAAACAATCGCTCGCGCAAATCAAACTCCGGACTCGCTGGACGTGATTGCCGCCACGGTCGGTCCGGGTTTGGTCGGTTCTTTGCTCGTCGGAGCGATGTACGCGCAGGGTCTCGCACTGGCCGTCGGAAAACCGTTTGTGGGAATCCACCACGTCGAGGCCCATCTCTGGGCGGCCGAGATGACGGCCGGTGAACTTCCGCTCCCGTTTCTCGTGCTGTTGGCAAGCGGCGGTCATACGTTGCTGGTGAGAGTGGCGGGTCTGCGAGAGTATCACGTGCTGGGAACGACCCTTGATGATGCCCTCGGCGAGGCCTATGATAAAATCGGCAAGCTGGCGGGTTTCGACTTCCCGGCCGGAGCCGCCGTGGATCGCGTGGCCGCGAAAGGCGATCCCCATGCCTTTGAGTTAGCGCGGCCAATGGACGACGGATCCTGCAACTTCAGCTTCTCCGGATTGAAAACGGCGTTTCTCTATCGCACACGCGCGCTTCCCCCTGATGTCGTGGCTGCGCGCACTCCCGATTTGCTCGCATCGTTTCAGGAAGCGGCCCTCGAATCCGTCATGCAGAAAGTCCGAAGAGCCGTGAAGAGCACGCAAATCCGCGCGCTCGTTGCCGCCGGAGGCGTAGCCGCCAATTCGCAACTCCGGGCGAAATTGAAAGCGGCTGCCGAAGAAGCGGAAATCGAATACATCGTCCCTCCCCCACGATATTGCATGGACAATGCCGCCATGATCGCCTACTTGGCTTGGAAACTATCGCAGCGTGAAATCCCGGCGTCCATTTCTCATCCCGTGCGCCCGCGCTGGCCGCTGAGTGATTTGGTGGAGGGAGACAAGGCTCCGTGATCGGCATAGTAGCTTCGACCTTGCTGCTCTCCGACGTCAGGCTTGCGCTTTCCACAAGTGCGTGGTGGTATGTGCTCGTGGCCGTGCTGGCGGTTGCCTTCGCGTGGACGGCCTATCGTTACACGCTGCCGCCGGTTTCGCGGTGGCGAAGGAACGTGCTGTGGATTCTCCGCGGTCTGGCGCTCTGCATGCTGCTGTTCCTCCTTTTCGAGCCGGTTCTTCGCTATCTCTTGAAAAAGAGCGAGCGACCGGCGGTGGCGTTGCTCATTGACAATTCCGCTTCCCTGTCGGTGGCCGATGGAGGAAAGAAACGATCCTCTATGGTTCGCGCCTTTCTTCAAGGCAATGCGCTTCGCGATCTCGCGGAAAAGGCGGATCTTCGCCCGTTCGCTTTCGCCGACTCGACGCGAGAGATCAGCCGGGATTCGATGGCCGCTTTATCATTCGGTGCGGTCGGCACCGATCTGGCCGCAGGATGGAGCCGCGCTCTTCAGGAGCTCTCCCCTCAAAACGTTGCCGCGGTGATCGTTGTGTCGGACGGCGCTTACAACATGGGCGCGAATCCGGCCCGTGAAGCGGCCCGCTCGACCGTGCTGATCTACACTCTCGGCGTGGGAGACACCACCGCGACGGCGGATGCTGTAATCTCGGAGATGCTGACCAATGAGATTGCCTATGCGGGCAGCGAGGTGCCGTTGGACGTTCGCGTGCATGGAACCGGCCTTGCGGGAAAGAGCGCGCTGCTTCGACTAATTGGACGGAACGGAGTCGAGCTGGAACGGCGACCAGTGCGGTTCGATGACGACGATTCCGAAATCGGTTTCTCCTTTCATTTTCGAGCGGACGAGCCCGGTGATCTGCGAATTGCCACGGTACTCGATTCCGTGCCCGGTGAATTCCTGCTGGACAACAACCGCCGCTCGGTTGTCATTCGCGTTCTCGAGAAGAGAACGGTTGTCCGCGTGTTCGCCGGCAAACCGAGTGCCGATCTGACGACTCTTCGCCAGATTCTCGAAAGTGACACGACGCTCGAAGTCAAGTGTCTTGTCGAAGACGGTTCCGGCGGTTTCTTCTATGGCGGCTCGCTGCCTTCGGCCGAACAGATTCAGGATGCGCGTCTGATCGTCCTTCTCGATTTCCCGACGCGCACGACGCCCGCGGATCTGCTCGAACGCCTCGCTCGCGTCGTCCGCGAGTCGCGGATTCCGTTGCTGCTGATGACCGGTCCGAGTTTGGCGCCGTCGCGGCTTGCCGCGCTTTCCGAAGTTTTGCCGATCACGGCCTCGCGAAGCGTCTTGTCTGAAGAACTCGTCACCGTTCGTAGTGCAGCCAGTCATCCTGCGTTGTCAAGCTCCGATGGTCTGCCGGCGAACTGGACGGACTTGCCTCCCGTTTTCGGCGGGATCGGTAACTTCACGGTAACCGCAGCAACGCAAGTTTTGGCCAAGCTCTCACGCCAGAATCTCGGGATCGTGGAGGATGAGCCGGGTCTTGTCGTCTGGGAGAGTGGCGGACGACGTGGTGCGGCCTTTCTCTTCTGGGGAACGTCTCGCTGGCGGCTGCAGATGGCAACGTCACCCGGCGGATCCGAGTTCTACAAGGGGCTGTTGCAGCGGCTTCGAGCTTGGCTGGTCGCGCCGGTTGAGGAACAGCCCGTGCGCATCCGTCCGACGAAGCGCCTGTTTTCGGGAAGCGAGAACATTCGGTTTGTCGGTGAGATCTACGGCGGTGGCCTTCAGCCTCGCGACGATGCGCTCGTACAGGTTGCGGTGACCTCCAATTCGCGAACCGAGAACGTCACTCTTCACGGCCGCGGCAACGGACGATACGAAGGCGAAATGACCTCGTGGACGGAAGGGGAGTACCGTTTTCGGGGGTGGGCAACGTCCGGCGACGATACTCTGGGAACGGATCGCGGGATGTTTGCCGTCGAAGCCTTTAATATTGAGCTGGTGGATACCCGCGCGCGCTTCGATGTCCTGCAGCAGGTTTCTCAAGCGTCCGGCGGGACGTTCACGACCCTCGACAACGCCGACTCGGTTTTGGAGAACATGGATTTTTCGCCGCGTGTGACGCCGGTGCAAAAAGAAACCACGCTCTGGAATCGCGGCCTGATGATCTGGCTGATCATCGCTCTTCTGTCATTGGAGTGGATCATTCGCAAACGAAGCGGTATGTTGTAAGGCGGAGATTCCATGCAAGACAAGCTGAATGAACTGCAACGGCTTCGCGAGCAATCCCTCTTGGGAGGCGGGCCGAAGCGCATCGAATCTCAGCATGCCAAGGGCAAGCTGACGGCGCGTGAACGGCTGGAAATTCTGCTGGATCCCGGTTCGTTCATCGAGATTGACGCGCTCGTGATGCCGCGCAACGGCGAGGGCACGCCCCAATCGCCGGAAATTCTGGGAGACGGCGTGGTGGTGGGGCATGGCCGGATTGACGATCGCCCGGTCATGGTTTTCTCGCAGGATTTCACTACCTACGGTGGTTCGCTCTCCGAGGCTCACGGCGCGAAAATCTGCAAGATCATGGACAAGGCGCTGAAAACCGGCGTTCCCGTGATCGGTCTGAACGACTCCGGCGGTGCCCGCGTGCAGGAAGGCGTGGTCTCGCTGGGTGCCTATGCCGAGATTTTCCTGCGCAACGTACTCGCTTCCGGAGTGGTTCCCCAAATCTCCGCCATCATGGGCCCGTGCGCCGGCGGCGCGGTGTATAGTCCGGCGATGACCGATTTCACGCTCATGGTGCAGCAAACCAGCTACATGTTCGTGACCGGACCCAAAGTCGTCAAAACGGTCACCCACGAAAACGTGACCAGCGAGGAGTTGGGGGGAGCGAACGCCCATGCCATGAAATCGGGAGTCGCTCACTTCGCCAGCCCGAATGAAGCGGACTGCCTGCTCACCGTTCGTCGTCTGTTGTCATACGTTCCCCAGAACAATCTCGAAGATCCGCCGCGTCTGCTTCCGCCCGCCCGCCAGCCGCTCCGCGACCCAACTCTGGCCGACGTTATTCCCGACGTTCCCAACAAGCCCTACGACGTCAAAGACGTTATCACGCGCGTGGTGGATCGCGACAGCTTCCTCGAAATTCATAAGGATTGGGCGCAGAACATCGTCGTCGGATTCGCGCGGATCGGCGGTTTCTCGGTGGGAATCGTTGCCAATCAACCTGCGATTCTGGCTGGAGTGCTGGATATCAACTCCTCGCGAAAAGGCGGTCGCTTCGTTCGCTTCTGTGATTCGTTCAATATCCCGATCATCACTTTCGTGGACGTTCCCGGTTTCCTGCCCGGCACCGATCAGGAGTGGGGAGGAATCATCGTCAACGGGGCGAAGCTGCTCTACGCCTACTGCGAGGCGACGGTGCCGAAAATCGCCGTGATTCTCCGAAAGGCGTATGGCGGAGCCTACGATGTGATGAGTTCAAAACACATTCGCGGCGATCTCAACTTCGCCTGGCCGTCCGCGGAAATCGCCGTAATGGGAGCGCAAGGCGCGGTCGAAATCATCTACGCGAAGGATATTGCCGCCGCTGCGAACCCGGATGAGCTGAAGGCCAAACTCGTTGCCGACTACACGCAGCAGTTTGCCAATCCCTATTCGGCGGCGGCCCGCGGCTATGTGGATGAGGTCATTGATCCGGCCGATACCAGGTCCCGACTCATCGGCGGACTCGAATTGTTGCGGACGAAGGTGGATTCCAATCCGCGCAAGAAACACGGCAATATTCCTCTCTGACACAAACAACGATAAACGGGGAGGTTCAGCATGGCTCGTATTCTTGTCATTGACGACGACGCCGACTACCGCACGATCCTGCGCAGTTTCATCGAAGAGAAGGGACACTCGGTGATCGAAGCGGGAAGTGCGGATGAAGGGCTGCGCGTCTTTATCAACGAAAAGGTGGATCTGGTCGTCTCCGATCTCATGATGCCAAATAAATCCGGCCTCGAGTTGCTGGAAGAGCTGCGCAAGCTGCAATCGAAGGTCCTGTTCATTATGATCACCGGCTATCCGACGGTGGACATGGCCACGGCCGCAATGAAGGCGGGAGCCTACGATTTTCTGGTCAAGCCGGTGGACATGAATCAGCTGGCCTCCGTGATGACCCGCGCCCTTTCCACGGTTGAAATGCGATCGCAACTTTCCACTCTCCGTGGCGTGAATCTTGCTTTGCTGATCTCCATTCCGGTGTGGATCGTCATCGGAATTCTGATTCGTATCTTCTTCCGCTGAGATCGAGACTGCATGATGATGAGGAGTACTCCCATGAACGGCAACCGCCACCGTGTGGCTCGCAATCGAGTGCAGGTCGGGATGCGCTTTGCTTTCGTCGCTCTGATTCTCTTCGCCGTCTGCTACGGATGCCGCGAAAAGGCGTCGCCTACGGAACCCATTCCCCCTGTGCCTCCCGGAAGCTGGACGATGTACCTGATGGCTCCACCTTCCATGTTTCGGAATGCTCCCGGTGGTCACGTCGAAAACGATACCATACCGCTGCGCTTGTTCGATCCCAATGGTATTGTCCGATCAAACGTCATGGTGATCTCCCAATGCGACGTTAGCCGTGACAGTGTCACTCCGAATGCCTGGACGCGTACCGACACGTTGAATAGGCCGTGGGGATGTGAACCTGCCATCATCTATTGGGGAACCGGCGGTCCCGACGGGCGCGAGGTCGTGCGGAGCTGGGCCTTTTCCATAACGGAAAGTGATACCGACACTCTGGCAGAGGCTTTTGCCAGCTTCAAGGTCTTCGATCCGTTCGATACACTGAGATAGCTCTCGGTCCTACTCGCTTCGAGTACGAAACCGCCCGAGTCCGATGACCCGGGCGGTTCCTTTTTCCACGTTCCGGAAGCAATCTCCGTTCGCTGCACCTCTACTGCGAATTTCGTAGCGCCGCATGGATATGCGCTCCCGTTTCCCCCCGCTTCGCGGGGGGGACGGAAGGGGGGACGGGTACGAGACAATCCTATCTACCCGAACATCTCCCGATATCTCTCCGCAAACCGATCCGCCCCTACCGCCATGGCCGTCAGGTTCGGCCACTCCCGGCGGGCAATCTCCAGCATCTGATCGGCCAAATCACGGACTTCCCATTGCGCGTGACCGTCGCACCTCAGCCGCGCGAAATGATAGAGCTCACGGACATTAATGTGAAGAATCACCTTTCGCACGTGCGCATTGGTCAGAAGATACGGTGCAAGATCGGGGTATTGGCTCTCGAGCGCCTGTGCAAGCTGCCGGGATTGATCCAGACTCGTCCGGAAAAGCGCGGAAATCCCCGCTTCCTCGAAACTGCGGGGAAGAATCGCGCTCGCCGAAACCGAATACGGCTGCTTCAGCAGAGTCATCATCCGGTGCCTCTTGATCTGCGCGAAGCACGACGCGCTGAGTTCCGTCTCAAAGGTGAGATCAGCCAATTCGAACTCGCGCATCGGCCCGTCATGCGAGGAGATATTGCGGAAGACTTCTTTCCACATCTGAGACCGGGATGACTCGTCGGAGAGACTATTTCCATCCATGCCACTCGTAAAGGCCAATGCCCGGAGCACGCGTTCTTCGGCATCGGGAGTGCTGGCCAACAGACGAACCGACGGGCGGGAGATGATTTGCGTCTCTTCCGTGGCTCCGGCGGTGAATATCCTTTTGAGTTGGGCACGATTCTGTCTCGGATAGGAACCGCGCGAAGTGTACTTCACCAGTGAGGGAGCCAAACCCGCCCCCGTTTCCCTCAGCGCCTTGCCCAGATCCCGCAGCTCTTGTAAGGGGTGATCCGACAGATCACACGTGATGTGTTCGAGGTTCCGCGCGTTCACGGTCATGCCCATCTGTGTCGCGCAGCATAGCGGCAGCAGGTAGCGGGCATCCTCCTTGGCCCGGTTCTCGATCTCCTGCAGTGCGTGGGAAGAGGGCACACCACTCTGTTGCCCGCGATACATGTCCGTCAGATGTCTGCATGCCTCTTCGTAGGCTGCAAAAGACCGAGGGACAGCCTCGCCCAATCGCTTCTCCCAGTGGGAATCGGCGGTCAGTTCAGGAGGGATCACGAAATCAGCAGATAACGTGATATATCTCTGTGATTTCTCCGTAAAACTGACCAAACGATGAGATTGAAGTTCTTCCGTGGCAAGACGTGAAAGCCCCAGAATGTCGAGATTGAAACATGCGTGTTCCGCCACCGATGCATGGCCATATCCGAATATAATAGTATCATTTGACTTACGTGCGCGCGCCACGGCAAAGCGCGCGGCCCGCCGGAGCTCACCTATCTGCTTGGGATCCCGGCTGATCCGGGCATAGGCGGCCGCGATCGTTTCCGGTGTGAACGCCTCCAAATTCATTCCGGCATGAGCCTTCTCGACAAGCTCGGCCAGGAGCACTCGGCAGTCCGACGGTTCCAGAGATGAGATCCGGCCAGCAATTTCGCGATCAATCTGCCCTAATAGATCAATAACTTGGGTGAGGAGGTCGGCATCCACGTTATAGCCGGCCAATCGCACGGTCAAAGGCATATCGGTACGGACTCCCTATGGTTAGGAACTGACTCCGTCACGAATATAGCCAATTCTGTCACAACATTCATCAGGCCGGATTGCATTCTCCCCTCCGATTCGCGGGGGGGCGAAGGGGGGGTAGGATTATCCGCCAGTTGCATTTGAAGGTCTTTCGTCTTATATTAGGCCAGAACATATTGCACCGGGGAATCGCAGGTTTACCACCGGCCGCGTTGTAGCTATGATAATTGGCCCCCCACGATTACCAAGCTCCGCTTGGCCGGTGGTATTATCTTTTCCCACCGTGCCGGGGTGGTGAAACTGGTAGACGCAGCAGACTCAAAATCTGCCGGGGCTTGCGCCCCGTGCCGGTTCGATTCCGGCCCTCGGCACCACTACAAAAACAGCCTCACCAATCCGGTGAGGTTGCTTTGTTATTGGGCTAGTGCAGATTCCCACGGCGGCATTCGCAACACATTCGGAGAAGCATAACCTCGCTAAATCCTCTGAATGAAGCGATTACTTGTTCTTACTTACTCATAGTATATCTTTAATCTGATCGAGATTTCTTGATAAAACAACTTGACAATGCAAAAAGAAGAGATCATATTCATAAAGCATCTGCGATGGGAGGACGGGAGCATGGCGGTGCGGCGGACCAACCGGGGATTCAACATGATGAGAAGGTTTTCCATGACCTTGCGGCACGGATGCGGCAAGGTTTTCTCGTTTGTGGACAAAACGGTATGCATTTGCTTGGTCGGTGCAGCACTCCTCCTCACGGGAGGAGGCATGGCCTGGGGGCAGTGGTCAGAGCCAGTTTTGGTGGATACACCGTGGGATTCGTTAGGGGTGAACGGCCCCAGCCGGGACTGGTGCCCATATTTCAGTGGACGGCCAGCACCTGTACTTCGCCTCCTGGCGCGGCGATGGCCCCGGCGACCTCTATGTCTCTCACATGACCGACAGCGGCTGGGGTACAGCGTTGAAGCTGCCCTTCTGTACCTTGGAAAACGACGAACGCAATCCCAGCGCCAACGCCACCAATGACACCCTCTACTTCATCCGCTGGGCGGGTAACTGGGATATCTGGTGGGCCTTCCGCACCGGGCCTTGCGACACCTGCTGGGGTGAACCGGAACGGCTGCCCGAACCGATCAACAGCACAGGCATCGAGTTTTCCGTCTGGTGCACACCTGACAACGAGCGGTTACTCTTTTCCAGTTGGCGCACGGGTGGGATGGGGGGCGAGGACATCTACGAGTGTCGCCGTGATGCCGCCACTCCAACCAGCTGGTCAGAGCCGCACCTTTTGCCGGGGTTGCTGAATACATACCATCATCAATCGTACCCCAGTATGGGTTTTGACACCACGGAAATATTCTTTTGGTATGGCGGCTTTGCTTGTTTGATGGTCTCCACTCTAACCGACAGTGGCTGGACCCCCGGCGACACCTTGCCGGATTACATCAACCGCATCATCATCCGCAACCCCTCCGAAATCACGCCTGCGATCACGCCCGATGGCCGTCGGCTGTATTTCAGCAGCCGATGGAGCGATTCCACCGCTACCGCCGGCGATATCTGGTATACAGAACGCCCCTTAGCCGTGCCACCGCAAGCCCAACCGTCACTTCCGCCTCGCGAGGGGCTGCTTTACGAGGTCTATCCCAACCCGGTTCGGGAGGGCCTGATGATTCGTATGGGAGCGGTGGAGCGGCTGGCCCTCTATGACATCCTGGGACGTACAGTGGCTTCAAAATCGCTGGACGGCACACCCGGCACATTCTACTGGCGCTTTCCCGAGTCTGGGGGTGTCCTGCCCTCTGGTATCTATTTTCTACAGGGACAACGGGGGACGGCACAAGAAGCTGTTCCCATTCAAATCCTTAAATAGGAGGCTGCGATGAATCGCTCAAGAAAGTGGCTGCTGCTGATGCTCATGCTTTGGTTGCCGTCTTGGGTTTGCGGTCAGGGTATTCCCGGCTATCCGGGATTTCAATTCTTGTGCGGCCAGAGCGAAGACACGACGGGTTGGATTCCACTGCACACTGGTTCGCTGGACGAGAATGTTGGCATGTTGGTGATTTTTTCGGCAGGCGGGAGCGATTGCCCCGCCGTAGACGGCCGTAACTACTTAAAACCGACTTGGGCTGCACAGATTGTCAATCCGTCGGATCCGACAAGTCTGGCAAAGTTCGCGGAAGACAACAGTCTGGGCAATCTGGCGGTAACGGGCGTGGTTGCCAGTCGCCCCGGAGATGACTCCTGCTTCTACTCGCGGCACATTCCCTGCGGTTGGCGGTGGGGATGCGCAATGTGGTGCGATACTTGCCCAAACAACTGTAGCGATAGCTGTTCGTGCCAATGTATGTGCGAGTATGACTCCTTCTACACCGACATTCTGACACAGGTGGATGCCGCCTATGACCTCAGTGAATTTGATCAAACCGGCTCCAACGGTCAACCTGACGGGATCGTTGATTACGTGCTTCTTATTCACTACAACCATCGCGAACTTGGCAGACCGGCTACCTTCATGGGTTATGGTGGCCTGCGCCGGTCATTCCCGACGAACGATGGCGTTTCGATTTCGTGGGGCGTCACGTGCTGGACAGGAGAAGACTATTTCAGTGCGCTGGCGTTGATTGCGCATGAATGGGGCCACAGTGAGGGACAGCCGGATTGGGGACACGCGGGCCTAACTGATTTTGATCATCTTGGTTTGGGCGGTTTCGATGTGGACAGCCACGGTGGTTTCAACGACGGGGGATCGGAGGGATACCCTTCAATATTCAATCCGAGAAACCGCGCCATCGTCCGTCCGTGGGCACACATTGAGACTCTCAACCAGACGCAATTCGACCTGACTCTACAGCCGTATTGCGATCCCGAGTTGAATTACTCGGCGCAGGGACGCTGCTACAAGCTTGCATCTCCGGCAGCCCCGAATCAATATTTTTTCGTGACTGCCCATAACCGGTCCTCCAACTGGGAACGGTTCTGGCCTGATGAAGGATTACTGGTGTGGCGTCACAACACGAATTCGTGGTCGAATTCACTCAACGCTCGCGATCCGAGGTTGCTGGAAATCGAACCTGCTTCAGGTTTGTGGGACTGGACTCACACAGGTACATACAACCACAACGGTCATACATATACCGTGGCGGTTCGAACCAACACTGCGAACTCCGCCGCCGGCCATGACTCTATGGATTACCAGTTTACCCTGCGCAACGATCAACCGTCATTCATGTACCACGAATCCGCCGGTTACACTGGTGTTGGTGGTCCCGACCATTTCTTCCGGCCCGGTAACAAGATGGATGACCGCTCCAATCCTACGGCACGCTTGCGCGTGAACCAGGCCCCCAGCTACCCTCGCATAACCAACTCAGGAATCGCTCTGCGTAATATTCGCGAGTCGGTAGATTACGATTTCACGGCCGATCTCATCGTCAATGCTTGGACTGGCACGATGACGCAGCCACATCAGTGGTTCGATACCGTTAACGTCGTAGGTGATCTGATAGTGGCTTCCAGTAGTGTGCTGACGATTGATTCCGGCACTTTCGTCAACGTCGTACCCGGCGCGAGCATTCGCATCGAGGGACGAATCGTGGCGCAGGGGACGGCCGAGCATCCCATCGTGTTCACCTGTTCGGACACCACGCAGACGTGGCAGGGAATCTCGATTCGCAGCAACGACGAAGGCAACGTCTTGGAGCACGTGACGATCTCGCATGCCTACATCGGCGTGTACGTACGGGATGGATATCTGGCGCTCCGCAATTCGGCGATTACACAGTGCGAGCGTTACGGCGTTGCCTATGTGTTCGCGACCGGCGTGGTGGACGAGTGCAAAGTGAGCGACTGCGGACGATTCGGCGTCTTCCTGGCCGGTTCCGAGATGGATCTGTGGGACACTGAGATCACGGGCAACACCCACGGTGGCATCCGCGTCGCCTGCACACGCATGTCTGACTCCTTAATAAGCGCACGACGGCAGGCTACATTTTAAGAAGGGTCCTATTAAGGGAGGTGAAAGATGAGACCCGTTGTTTATGGATTGGTTTTGCTTTTGTTAGGTCCACAGGCGGCGCAGGCCCAGAACCACTGGGAGGTCATCAACCGCTCAAACAGCCGGTGTATCACCATCAAGTTTGTAACGCCCCAAATCGGCTGGGCCGCCAATATCTTCAGCGCACCGCCTCCTAACTTTAGCTTGTACAAGACCACCGATGGTGGCTACACGTGGTCGGGAGCTATCGTCTGGAACCCGCACATCTTCTCATCCACCATTGCCTTCTACAACGAGCGTCGCGGCTTTGTAGGCGCTGGTTTCTGGGGTGCAGTTACTTTCGACGGCGAAACATGGACGCAGTATCCCCAACCCGACGGCATCGTAGTCAATTCGGCTGTCTATTTGGATTCGCTAACGTTGATCGGAACAAGCGTGGTGATGTTAGGGCCGGACTCCTTAGGCAGAGATGAATTCCGCGGCCAGATTTGCCGAAGCACCGACGGAGGACTCTCGTGGGAAAGCCTTTACGTTGTCTTCGATAGATATGGCGTTGGTGGACCTGCAGTGTCACCCACCGGGACAGTATTGGTTGGCACTGAACCCGGAATCGTTTGGCGGACCATGGACGAAGGCAACTCCTGGCAGACGGTCTCCGGAGTTCCCGGCAACCGATGGTTAGCGGCAGCCGATACCGGCGTTTTCTACTGCATGACCTCTGACGGGAGCGTTGCCCGTAGCGTGGATGACGGCTTTACATGGCAGGTCGTGCGAACTGATACCCTGCATCCCGGACTGTGGTACTGGGACATTGCCTTTCCCGATCCAATGCACGGGTGGCTTGCCGCAGACAGCGGTTATATAGTTCAGACTTCCGACGGCGGCATTTCATGGGAAAACTACAGACTGCCAGACTCCCGTGATGGAATTAGTTCTATGTCTTTCTGGGACTCTACTCTGGGATGGGGTATTGATCCCGGCTTTGGAACACCAGAGGTGCCTACCTTGGTGTATCGTTGGTCACTCAGCACTAATGTGCGTGAAAGATGGCAACGCCTGGGGATGGCAAACGATCTTCACATCCTTAACGTCTATCCCAATCCTTTCAATGTCCGGACAAATATTTCCTTCTTTGTGCCAAACAGGGGCCCAATCAAGGCCACGATTTCTGATATGCTGGGGCGTTCAGTGGACGTTCTAGTTGACGATGCCTTTGTTAGCGGAATCCATCAACTCACATGGGAAGGGGTGCATCATGCAAGCGGCGTTTATTTCCTCAAGGTATCGGACGGCAGCCAATCCGTCACGAGCAAACTCTATCTCCTTAAGTAGGAGAAGTTCAGCGGTTGTCGTATTCGCGGTATGGCTTCTGGTCTTCGGCTTCGCCGGTGTGGCAAAGTCCGACAGTGCCATTGTCCCCGGTCGGAATCTGGATGAACCTCAAGCGGACCTACCGATTGTTTCGGTACCCACCGAGTACAGATTGTACCAAAACTACCCCAATCCCTTCAATCCCGTGACCGAAATTCGCTTCGACTTGCCGGAAGTGGCGAGAGTCGAGCTGAAGGTCTTTAACACTCTCGGGCAGCTTGTGGCAACCCTACTGAGCGAAGAGCGGCCCGCGGGAGTCTACACGGTGTCCTGGGATGCGAGTCACGCCGCTTCAGGCATGTACATTTACCAATTGAAAGCCGGCGGTTTCGTGGATGCCAAGAAAATGGCTCTGATCCGCTAAGAAGAAGAATTTTTTAACCATAAGAAGAGCCTGGGCGGAAATGCTCAGGCTCTTCTTCTACCTCACACTGTCACAAACCAATACTATTTCGCAACCGGCAGCCTCCGGATCTTCCTATACAACCAGAGCAGCGTCACCAATCCCAGAATGAGCACAATCGCAAACACCATCATCGGCTCTGACTGTGTTCGGCTGGGAAGATCCGCCACCGGAGTATCACCGGCAAACGCCACCCTCCGCACCACGTCCCGTCCCGCTACCATCCCGATCAAAGTCGCCGCGAGCAGATGCGTGGCTCCTTTCTGCCACACCCGCTTGTCGGGATTCGCTATCGCCGCCATCAGAAGTCCGAACATTGAGAGTCCGCAGGCTACCCCCGCAATCCACACCAGACTGGGAAACGTCCCGCTGAAAAGTTGATCCCAAACCTCGCTGGGCAGCGTAAGCAGGAACCAGATTCCGATCACGATTTGCAGCCCCGTCGCGCCCGTGGCCACGTACAATCCCTGCCTCCGGAACTCGGATAGCTCCGCAGTAGCTCCTTCCCGTTTTTGCCTCCACCACGAGATCCACACCATCCACAGACCGGCCACCGAGAACGCTCCCACGGCCATATGCAGAAAGCGCGGGAGGAAGGTGGCGCTTTCCATCACCAGCCCCGGCCGTGCTAAAAGCCGTAGCCATTGTACCTTCCCGGTCGAGAGGAAGTAGTTGGCCGTCATTAGCCCGCCGACGGAAAGAACCAGCGCCGCAATCACGACTCCCGTCCACGCGCACAACACCGGGCTGCGGGCCGGATTGAAAAGCCAGCGAAGCAGGATATAGCAGAGATAGAAAGCCGCCATCAGAAGCCCGATGATCGCCAACCACCGATGTCCCAGAATGATGTTGGCCGTGTAAAACCGTTCGGGATACAGCACCTGCACGAACAGCAGGCAGGCCACGCCGAAATTGATCGCGAACGTGAACACCACCGGCACCGCCGACATCAGCCACGTCGCGTATTTCCTTCCCACCTCCGGTTTCGACCACAAGAACCAACCCGACAGCAGCGGCGCCGCGATCACATAGTTCATAAACAGAACGTGAATGATGAACAGGAGTCCCAGAAGGTGCGCAATCAGGAGCGGCGGGGCCGGGATCGGGGGAAATGATTCCATCATGGCGTACCTCCGGGTATGGGAGTGACATCACTCGAATCGTCCGGGAGAGGAGGTAATTCCCCGCCTCGCGCCTGTCCTTCCGCCGTAAGAGTCCAGAGGTACAGGGCCAGCGCTTGTTTCTCCCGCTCGGTTCCGATGAACGGCGGCATGAAGGTTTTGATTTTGTCCAGATGATCCAGAGCCGACCGGATCAGCGGCAGATTCCATTCCTGAATTAAGGGAACGATGGCATTGTAGCCGTTCACTTCATGGCAGCGAAGGCACTCCGCGCGGTACACCGCTTTGCCGATCACCAGCTCTCCCTGCTGGCGAACCGTGTCCGCCGCGATCCACGGCGCGTGCGCCAGAACTCCCTCTTCGTTCAGCTTGGCAGTATCCGCCACCAGAATCCCGTGCGAATACATCGTGTTCATAATCACGTACGGCTTGCGAATGCCTTCCCTTACAAATTCCATCGAGGCGGTGGCCAGAAACGCTATCGCCGCCATCAGCAGCGCCGTCTCCAGATTCACGTCGCGGGCGCTCGATTTGCGCAGCATCCCGAAATAGGCATAAACCGCCAGCAGAAAGGAAAGCACCACTCCGAAGGCGAAGAAAAACGTCATCGCCACCGCGCCCCCCAGAGCCAAAGCCCGCGCCGAGGGTGGCATGACGGAGAAGTACCATGCGGCCAGAAGCGGCATCAGCGCCAGCGGAATCAGGAATCGCGCCCCCCACGACACAACCGACGAACGGGCCGCGTCATCATATTTCTTGCGTCGTGCCGCGGCCACAATCGCCGCGAAAATCCCCGCCAAAGCCAGACACGACACCGTCCGCATTGCCAGCGACGGCCAGAACGAAGGATTGAGCCAGGCATCCCAGACGTTCCCCGTGGCTGTCCACTGGCCGGGAGTCAACATAAACGAGAGGATGCCGTTGATGACTACCAGCGACAGAAACGCCGACACCGCATAAACCCATCCGACGGCAATATGGGCTCGGGGCGAAAGGCGATCCCAAGTATAGTAGTAGACGTAGCCCGCGGCCAGCTCAACGGCGAAGAATACCCATTCAATGGCCCAGAACCATACGAAGAGGCGGATCAGATACGTCGTGGCCTCGGGAGCCACGACTCCAATTGTGAACCAGATTCCAACTCCCGATATCGCCCCCGCCACAAAAGCCAAATATATAAGAAAGATAGAATTATCCCGAACAAACTGAAGGAGAATCGAGTTGTCCCTTCGGCGCGCCCGGGCCTCGGTGATCGCATTGAAAATGCCCGCACCCACCGCGAAGTGAGCGATCACCACATGGAAAATCGAAATGGCCGCGATGACCATCGCACCACCGGCCAGCGGCATGTTCCATTGTGGATAAGGCAGCATACTCACCTCATGGGTTAGGTCATTTCAATTACGGTGATTCCCTTCACAAAATCAACCCACCCAAAATCTAATCTCCCACCACTTCGTGGGGGGAACAAGGGGGGAACATTTCAGTCACAACCGCGGCTTCACATCCATTACCCGCAACCGCTTGACTTTCCCGCAATAGAATGCTAAACTTATGTTTCATGATTGACTACGAGAAATCCGGCGTCAGCCTCGACCGAGCAGCGGCCGCCAAGAAGCGCATCGCGGCGGCGGCCCGGTCCACCTTCAATCCCCGCGTCCTGACCGATGTCGGCCATTTCGGTGGGCTGTTCGCGCTTAGCGAGGCATCCCCCGATGTGCTCGTCGCCTCCGCCGACGGAGTCGGCACCAAGCTGCTCCTCGGCGTTCAACTTAGCAGACTGAGAAGCCTCGGCCACGACCTCGTTCACCACTGCATCAACGACATCTTGATGTGCGGGGCCCGGCCGCTGTTCTTCCTCGACTATATGGCCTTCGGCCGGCTCGATCCGGAGGTGGCAGCGACCATCGCCGAGAGTCTGGCCGCCGCCTGCCGCGATCATGGCGTGGCCTTGATCGGTGGCGAAACCGCCGAAATGCCGGATTTGTACGCGCCCGGCCACTTCGATCTGGCCGGAACGATTGTCGGCCACGTCCGCCGCGACGGCATCTTCGACGGCTCGCGCGTGCATCTTGGTGACGTGCTTCTCGGTGTAGCGTCCAGCGGCCTACATACCAACGGCTATTCACTCATTCGCAAGGTATTCGCGGAGGATATTGCCTCCGGTCAAATCGAGAAAACACGTCTCGCCGACGAACGCTCGCTTGGCGAAGCCCTCATGGAGCCGCATCGCTGCTACCTGAATTCTCTGGGCAGCCTGCTCAGTGAACCGTGGTTGCACGCCCTGTCCCACATCACGGGCGGTGGCCTCGAAGAAAACACCCTGCGCGTAATCCCGAAAGGACTTGCGCTCGATATCCATTGGGAAAGCTGGCCGCGACCCGAACTCTTCCGCCTGATTCAGGAACGCGGCACCGTTCCCGAAGCAGAGATGAGACGGGTTCTCAATCTCGGCATCGGCGCGGTCGCTATCGTGGATGCCGGGTCCGCGAAGATTGCGAGCGAGCGTCTGGCTTCACTGGGCGAGACCGTCTTCACTATCGGACGCGTAACCGCGTGATCGCTCTCGCTTCTCTCATCGTCGGTTATCTAATCGGCGGACTGCCGACCGGAATCATTCTCTGCCGCGTTATCAAAGGCGTGGATCCGCGCGCCATCGGCTCGAAGAGTTCGGGAGCCACCAACGTCTCGCGCGTGCTCGGCAAAAAGTGGGCGGCGGTCGTACTCATAATTGACGGACTGAAAGGTTTTCTGCCGGTTCGATTTCTTGCGCCGCTGTTTGCATTCGCGGATGGATACACGCTGGCCGCTGCCTTGATGGCGATTGGCACGGTTGCCGGTCATGTCTGGACTCCCTACGCCGGTCTGCGCGGTGGCAAAGGAGTAGCGGCGGCGGCCGGTTCGATGCTGGCTCTGGGTCCCCTCGCCGTGCTCCTTTCGCTCGGAGTATGGGCCGTTGTCTTCGTGGCGTTCCGAATCGTCTCTCTGGCTTCGATGGCCGCCACCGCTGCCTTTCCCGTGGCTCTGGCCGTCTTAGGCGGACGTCCGTCATTCCATATTGCGGCGGCCGTGGTGGTGGCTCTGATCGTTCTGTTTTCCCATCGCGGAAACCTCTCTCGTCTGTTTCGTGGAGAAGAAAAAACTCTGTTCTGATCGGCCGTGGCACGAATTACCATACTCGGAGCGGGAAACTGGGGAACCACGATGGCGATGGTCCTCCAGCGGCGGGGACATTCGGTCTCGCTCTGGGAGTACGACCGCGATCAGGCCGAGCGCGTGAACTCCGCCCGCGTAAATGAGAAGTTCCTGCCCGGCCACCGGCTGCCCGATGACCTGCAAATCACCTGGAACTTGCCGCGCGCCGTGCAGGAAGCGGAGATTTGTCTTTTATCCGTTCCGTTCCAGCGTTGTCGTAGCGTCCTGCGGAACGTGAAAAGACTGCCGCGCGGAACGCTCGTGCTCAGCCTGATGAAAGGCATCGAGCAGGAAACTCTGCGACGCGGCTCGCAGATCTGTGCGGAAGAACTCGAGCGCTTCGACGCGAACTCCTATGCGATTCTCTCCGGCCCCACCATCGCCGTCGAGGTGGCCGGTGGTCAGCCCACTTCAGCCGTTATCGCCTCGACTTCTCAAGAGACCGCTACGCGGATTCAATTCGAGTTCGCGAGTCCCGCGCTGCGACTCTACACTTCCGATGACGTGGTCGGCGTCGAACTCGCAAGTGCTCTGAAAAACGTAATCGCTCTGGCCGCCGGGATGTGCGACGGCATGGGATTGGGTGCCAATGCGAAAGGTGCGCTGCTCACGCGCGGTCTGGCCGAGATCTCGCGACTGGGTATGGCGCTCGGCGGAGACCGTCAAACCTTCAGCGGACTGTCCGGCATCGGAGACTTAATCACGACCTGCACTTCGGGAGCCAGCCGCAACCGCTACGTGGGTGAAGCTATCGGCAGGGGGGAGCCGCCCGATCAAGTATTGGGACGGATGGTGATGGTAGCCGAAGGAGTGTGGACGGCTCGCGCGGCTTTCGGTCTCTCGCAAGAGCATTCCATCGAGATGCCGATCACCGAAGCCGTCTGTCGTATTCTCGACGGAACCACCTGTCCTCGTGAAGCGTTGGAAGAACTCATGACCCGCGACCTCAAGGCCGAAGATTGAAAAAAGAGAGTGATCTGATGAATCGCTTCAGCCAGGCACATTCACCGAAACAAGTATACATCGAAGACGTCGGCGCCCACGACGGAGAAGTCGTCGTCCTCAAGGGATGGCTCTATCACAAGCGTTCGTCGGGCAAGATCCGCTTCGTCGTCGTTCGCGACGGCACCGGACACATGCAGTGCGTCGCCTCGCTCGCTGACGTTGGCGAGCATACTCTGGAGCTGATTGATTCGCTCACGCAGGAATCGTCGCTCGTAGTAGTCGGTCGCGTGCGAGCGGAACAGCGCGCGCCCGGCGGATACGAACTGGAAATTCAGGGATTGCAGGCGATTTCCCTGGCCGAGGAGTATCCGATTACTCCCAAAGAGCACGGCACCGCCTTTCTCATGGATCACCGTCACCTCTGGGTGCGCAGCAAGAAACAACACGCCATTCTCCGCGTTCGACATACGGTCGTGAACGCCATCCACGAGTTCTTCGACAACCGCAAGTTCACGCTCTTCGATCCGCCGATCTTCACTCCCTCGGCTTGCGAAGGAACCTCCACGCTGTTCGAGACCGAGTACTTCGGCGAGAAAGCCTATCTCACGCAATCCGGCCAGCTCTATGCCGAAGCCGGAGCGATGGCCTTCGGAAAAGTCTACACCTTCGGCCCCACCTTCCGCGCCGAGAAATCCAAGACCCGCCGCCATCTCACCGAGTTCTGGATGATTGAGCCCGAAGTGGCGTTCCTTGATCTCGACGGCGACATGGAACTGGCCGAAGACATGATGCTGCATATTCTGGATCGGGTCCTGGAAAAACGCAAGGAAGAACTGAAAACTCTCGAACGGGACGTTTCATTCCTTGAGCGAATCACACGCCCGTTTCCGCGTATCTCCTATACCGAGGCGATTGATCTGCTTCACAAGAGCGGGCGCGAAATCGCCTGGGGAGATGATCTGGGAGGCGATGAAGAGACCGTCCTGTCCGAGCAGTTTGAGAAACCTCTCATGGTGCATCGTTTCCCCGCCGCCATCAAAGCGTTCTACATGAAACGCGATCCGGCCGACGAGCGAGTGATTCTCGGATTCGATCTGCTCGCTCCCGAGGGAAGAGGCGAAATCATCGGCGGCGGACAACGCGAAGACAACATCGAATTTCTCATGGAACGGATTCGCGAACACAATCTGCCGATGCAGGAGTTCCAGTGGTATCTCGATCTTCGCCGCTATGGCAGCGTACCGCACGCCGGATTCGGCCTCGGACTCGAACGCACGGTGGCGTGGATCTGCGGAATCCAGCACATTCGCGAAGCCATCCCGTTCCCCAGAATGATATCCCGCCTGAGGCCGTGAAACTGCGCGAGGTTTGAGGTGGAAGACTCCGTTTGTATTCACGTGTACGTGTCGGGCGTTGTGCAGGGCGTCTGCTATCGAGCGTTCGTCTGGGAGAATGCCCGGCGGCTCGGCGTGAACGGCTGGGTACGCAACCTGCCTGACAGCCGCGTCGAGGCCGAGCTCGAGGGCTCGCGTTCACAGGTGAATCAACTCCTGGATGAGATGCGAATCGGTCCAAGCATGGCCCAAGTTACGGGAGTAAATACCATCGAGCAGCCCTGTCAAGGCCGCTACAATGACTTCCGGGTTCGCTGACGTGATCGAAAACCCGAATCGCTGGCTTTCCACGCTCCGCGACATTGTAGAGGAGAAGTACGTCCTTCTGCCCGGTCACGATGACTTCGCCAAGTATGAGCAGGATGAAACCGAAGACCTCCGCTTCGCTCCCCAAGTTGTAGCACGACCGAAGGAGACGCGCGAGATTCAGGAAATCGTTCGCCTCGCTGAGACCGAGCGAATTCCTATCGTCCCGCGCGGCGGGGGAACGGGACTTTCCGGTGGAGCGCTGGCCACTCGCGGCGGAATCGTCCTCAGCCTCGAACGGATGAACCGCATCCTCGATATTGACGAAAAGAACTTCTTCGCCGTCGTCGAGCCTGGAGTCATCACCCAAACTTTTCAGGAAGCGGTCGAAGAGCACGGATTATTCTATCCGCCCGATCCGGCCAGTCGCGGATCGTGCACCATCGGCGGAAACATCGCCGAAAATGCCGGCGGGCCGCGCGCCCTCAAATACGGCGTGACCAAAGACTATGTCCACGGGCTGCGCGCCGTCATCACCGGCGGAGAGCAAGTATCCTTCGGCGGCAAGCTGCTGAAAGACGTGGCCGGCTACAACATGGTGCAGCTCTTCGTCGGCAGTGAGGGCACGCTCGGAATCGTCACCGAGGCCACGCTCCGCCTGATCTCCTTTCCCAAATTCCGCCGCACACTGCTTGCGCCCTTCGATAATCTGAAAGACGCCGCCTCGGCCGTTCCCGCCATCATGACCGGCGGAATCGTTCCCGCAGTTCTGGAATTCATGGAACGCGATTGCCTCAAGGCTATCGAGACTCATCGCGGCTCGCCGGTTCGCTTCTCTGATCGCGCAGCCGTGCTGCTCATCGAACTCGACGGCAATCACGAAGACCGGCTCGATTCCGAGATGGAACGCGTGGCCGAAATTCTCGATCAGCACCGCGCAGCCGATTGCTTCTTGGCCGCCAGTAGCGAGCAACAAAACGAAATCTGGGACATCCGCCGCTCGGCCGGAGAGGCCGTCAAGGCGATTTGTCCCTACAAAGAGGAGGATGCGGTAGTTCCGCCTTCGCGTCTCCCCGATCTGGTGGCGGGCGTCCATGAAATCTGCAACCGCTGGAAACTGCGCGTGATCTGCTACGGCCATGCCGGAGACGGAAACATTCACTGCAATCTCCTCAAGGCGGGTTTGTCGGACGAGGTCTGGATCGAGAAAGTGCCCGATGCTATCGAAGAAATCTTCCGCCTCACGGTCAGTCTGGGCGGCACGATTTCCGGCGAGCACGGCATC
>JAHJDG010000204.1 GCA_018812265.1 bacterium
CTCCATATTTAAAGAAAGGTTGGAAACGTTCTCCGCGTGAGATTCAACGCTGTATTTTCCTGGGGCAAGGTTAAGCCTGAAATATGTTTTTGCAGCAGTCTGCCCTATGGACTTTCCGTTTACAGACAAAGACATAGGTATGGCGCCACCAAAGCTTTCATGTCGATATATATATAATGATGCTTTTTCTGGAAGAGTTGAGAAAGTTTTTGCCTTCACATCCTCATCCATCGGTGCCATAGGAACTGAAGCGCACCCTGAAATTAATAGTGTTAACAATGATATAGCGATTAAAAGATTTCGTTTCATTTTTTCCTCGCTTGCCCCTCATTTTTCTTGAACCACAGGAGCAATAAACTGATCCATATCAGATAATCGATTGTAGACCCGATTATGCACAACTCCAACCTCGATATTTGTATCCCATCAGTAAAACAACTTTAATCTGACCTATAGTATTTTCTATATTGGGTTGAATAAAAGTCTGACTTTTGCAGGTCGTGCACAGGCAATAGGCGTCCTCACCGGATAGCCAGACGCATAACGAATAACCTTTGAAGTGAACTTCTCGCCAAAGCGCGACGAACAATCGAGTAGAGGGCGGGATCACTCCCGCCGCCCTCTCACACCACCGGACGTACTCATCGTATCCGGCGGTTGCTATGTTTGTTGGTACCGCAACCATCTTTCCGCAAGCGATTGCAATCCATTGTCCTTAAACCATTCCAGATTCATGGCGCGATGTGCCGCAGGGGTTTTCGACAATCGCCACCACCCCTTACCGCTCAACGCCGTACACCATGCGCCAGTTTGACTGACGCCATTTCGGTACAACAGACGAAACACCGCATACACACGTTTACACTGATGCAAACGGTAGCAGCGAAGCTTACGTCTTATCCATGCATCCAGATCAGCCAGCCGGGTTTTACTTGTTACCAGACGGTAGTAAGCAACCCAGCCCATCAGAAAGCGGTTCAGCTCCCCGATAATCGTGACCAATGAACGGCCACGATTGCGCCGCGTAATCTGCCGGATGCGGGCTTTCGCGGACTCATAGCTCTTCGGAGCCAGTGTCAGGCGTCCACCCGATCCGATAACCCAGAAACTGCCGTTCCCAAGGTCGTGCAACCGCGCTCTTGCTGCGGTTCACTCGCAATTTCAAACGCCCTTCCAGAAACTGTCTCACCGATGCCATCACCCGCTCACCCGCTCTTTGCGAGCTAACGTAAATCTGACAGTCATCTGCGTAGCGGCAAAAGCTGTGCCCTCGACGTTCCAGTTCCTTGTCCAAATCATCCAAAAGCAGATTCGCCAGCAGTGGCGACAACGGACCGCCCTGTGGCGTACCTTCCCGGCGATGAACACAAACGCCTCGCAGCATCATCCCCGCCTCAAGAAAGCGGCGGATCAGACGCAGCAGACGCTTGTCCCCAATATGCCGGGCAAGTCGGGACATCAGAATGTCGTGATTCACCCGATCAAAGAACTGCTCCAGATCAAGGTCAACCACCCAATCTTTACCCGACTCAACATACACCGACGCAGCACGTACTGCCTCCTGCGCACTGCGTCCCTGACGAAATCCGTGGCTGGATTCGGAAAATCCCTTATCCAGCATCTCGCTGAGTACCTGCGCGATGGCCTGTTGAACTAACCGATCCACCACGGTTGGAATACCCAGCTGGCGAACACCGCCAGAGCTCTTCGGTATCTCTACGCCGCGAATCGCTACGGGACTATACGTCCCCTGCAACAGCTGCGATACCAAAGTCCGCTGGTTGGCTTCCACCCAGGCATACAGTTCCTCGACCTTCATGCCGTCGACGCCTGCTGCCCCCTTGTTCCCCACCACACGACGATACGCACGGTTCAGATTCAATGGATCACATATCCGCTCCATCAAACGGATCGGCAAGACTCGGCACCCTGTCATCGCCGTCTAACCTTGGGACACCACTTCAACAAACAGATCAACTTACGGCCTCTCCGTCCAAAGCGTGGATTTGGCTGTCCCTCCAGCCAGAGCGAGATGTAGTTCCTGCTCCTTGCAAACATAGCTTCAGCCCTTCATCCAGAAACGGGCTACTATGGCTTCTGCTGACTTCTCCACAGTCGTCACCATGCCTCGCCGCATGATTAGCCGATTCAGCACCGGCAACCGTGGAGATCTCCCGGGGTAAGACACACGTTCTTCGTACGGGCCACGCCGAATTTACCAGACAGCACCCCGATCGATTTTCGGGCATCGCAGTCCATTGCCTGCTTACCCGGCGCTGTCCGGCCTTATATCAGGTTTCTGTACGTCGCGTCCGTACTGTCGTCATTTGCTTCCTTCAGATTCCACCTCACGGTGGACACCCTTGCATAGACGGTTGCTTCCCATCGACTGGGCGCAAAGAGGGACTTCCACCCTCCTGAACGTGCGCCATGCCCGGCGCACAAAAAA
>JAHJDG010000205.1 GCA_018812265.1 bacterium
CAACTTCACGGGCGCGCTGGATCTCTTTCTCCCAGGCCGCGCTCCGCCCGCCGACGATATCGCGCACGCTGGCAAACAAGTCACGGAAGATGTTCGCTCCCATGATGGCTTCACCGGTGACGATACCGAGGTAGTCAGCGATCTTGCGACCTTCGACGGCGGGGGTGGTGGTGACGATCATGGTTTGCATCGCTATTTCGCGTAGTTGTAGAAGCCGCGGCCCGACTTGCGACCCAGATAGCCGGCGGCGACGTACTTTTTGAGCAGCGGACAAGGACGGTATTTGGAATCGCCAAGGTCGCGATGCAGCACTTCCATGATCGCCAGACAAACGTCCAGTCCGATCAGATCGGCCAGCGTGAGTGGCCCCATCGGATGAGCCATGCCCAGTTTCATCACTCCGTCAATGGCGTCCGCGTCAGCCACGCCCTCCATCAGACAATACACCGCTTCATTGATCATCGGCATCAGAACGCGATTCGCGACGAAGCCCGGATAATCGTTAACCGTGATCGGAGTCTTGCCCAGAGCTTTGGCCAGTTCGATGACCGCGGCGTGAGTCTCGTCGGACGTGCCGAGACCGCGAATCACTTCCACCAGTGCCATCATCGGCACCGGATTCATAAAGTGCATCCCGATCACCTTGTCGGGACGGCCCGTGGCCGAGGCGATGCGGGTGATGGAAATCGTCGAGGTGTTCGAGGCGATGATCACGCCGGGCTTGGCGATCTTGTCGAGCTCGGCCAGCAGCTTCAGTTTCGTATCGAGATCCTCAATGACGGCTTCGATCACCAGGTCCGACTGGGCGGCGTCGGAGAGCGCCAGCGAGCCGTGGATTCGACCAAGCGTCGCTTTCTTGACTTCTTCGGTTAGCTTGCCCTTCTCGACCTGGCGGCCGAGGTTCTTCTCGATGGCCGTTAAAGCTTTCTTCAGGAACGCATCGGCCACTTCAATCAGATGAACGGTAAGACCATTTTGCGCACAAACGTGGGCGATGCCGTTGCCCATGGTTCCGCCGCCGATGACGGCAACCGTTTTAATCTCCATGTTCTTCCTCGCGGTTGATCTTCCGCCAGATGGAACCGGCGGAGCGATTCTTTTCAAAGGCCGTACCGAAGGCGGCTGCTTCGGGGCGCAGGCCGCATCCGATCGGTGGTTCGATAGCATGGGTAGTCAGGAACAAACCGGTATCATTCTGGGCGTATTCGAGCCAGACGTTGTCGAATGCCGCCGGTTTTCCGAAGGGATCGGTGTGAATCGCCGCCGCTGAATTCACGCGCAACAACCCGCCGTCCGTTCCCGCCCAGTAAGCGTGGCGATCCGACGCTACCGCCAAATCCACCCGGTGTTTCAGGAGCAGGTAGTACAGTCGTTGCTTGCGGGCGCGATCCGACTCGGGCGAGCCGCCGCGAACCGCATTGCGCGCGCCGTCAATGCTGCCGTTGTCCAGAGTGTCGGGAAAAAACCACGTCCAGTCATGGGCAACGACGATCAGCGGCAACGTCGGCGAGACCTTGCGGAACTCCGTGAGCACCGAATCCGTCCAATCCATCTGCGCTTCACGAAATGCCCAGCGGTCGGTGCGGTACAGCGCGAGCAGCGCGCACTGCCTTCGCGAACCCGATCCGATCGTCAGCAGGTAGTCGCCATAGGGAGAAAACGGGAACGGCCGCCCGATATCCGGAATGGTCTGCACCCGTATCCGCATGTCTTCCAGATAAAAAGCCTGATAGAGCTGCACTCCGAGGTCGTTGGTTCCCTCGAAGGTATAGCGCCCGCCCTTGGTGGTGTCCACCGCCGCGGCGATCTCGGGATCGAGAAAATATTGTTCGTCATGCCCGCCCGGAACGACGAATACGGCCGGGCCGGGTCCCTGCGGCCACAGCGTCAGCGGATTACTCTTCGTGGCAAACTCGGCCCGGTAATCTGCGAGCACGGCTTCCGGCGTCCCCAGCGAGTCGTAGTCGTACTTGAGGACGTCACCGTTAATGACGAACAGCCGGCAATGGGCGGCATTGGCTTGCCGCAAGACCTCCCGATGAACCGGATTACTGCCCCGGTTATCGCCGTAGATGCAGATGCGGAGCGGTTCACCGGCCTGAACCGAGAAGACCGTCCCGATCAGCAGAAGAGCGATTCCAGAAAGAACGAACCTCAGACGACCTCCACGGCCATTGCAGTTGCCTCACCGCCGCCGTTGCAGATGGCAACGACTCCCCGCTTGCCGCCGGTGAGTTTGAGGGCGGTCAGCAGCGTCACCAAAATCCGGCAGCCCGACGCGCCGATGGGATGTCCCAGCGCCACCGCGCCACCGAGCACGTTCACTTTCTTCGGATCGAGTTCGATCAGCGCGATATTGGCCAGTGCCACGACCGCGAAGGCTTCGTTGATCTCCCACAGATCCACGTCGTTCGTACTCCAGCCGATCCGTTTCAGGAGCCTTTCGACCGCTCCCGCCGGAGCCGTGGTGAACCATTGGGGATACTGGCTGAACGTCGTGTAGCCGACGATGCGGCCAAGCGGTTTCAAACCACGTCGCTTCGCTTCCTCGAACGACATGACCGTCACCGCGGCCGCGCCGTCGTTGATCTTGGAGGCGTTGGCGGCCGTCACCGTTCCCGCCTTGTCGAAAGCCGGCTTGAGGGCCGGCAGCTTGGCGAAGTCCACCTTGCCCGGTTCTTCATCCTGATCCACCGTCACTTCGCCCTTGCGGCTCTTGATGATGACGGGAATGATCTCATCCTTGAACTTGCCGCTCTTCTGCGACTCAATTGCCCGGCGGTAGGATTCGGCGGCAAACTCATCCTGGGCGGCGCGTTCGATCTTCTTCTCACGGGCGCAAAGCTCGGCGCACATGCCCATGTGCTGATCGTTGTACGGATCCCACAGACCGTCCTTGACCATTCCGTCAATGAGAACTCCGTTGCCGAGGCGGTAGCCCTTGCGCGCTGCGTCGAGATAGTAGGGAGCCTGCGACATGTTTTCCATGCCGCCGGCGATCATGATCTTGGCTTCGCCGAGCAGAATCGGTTGTGCGGCGGACATCACGGCCCGCAGTCCCGAAGAACAGACTTTATTCACCGTCCACGCCGAGACTGAGGGCGGTACTCCGGCAAAGATCGCCGCCTGACGGGCCGGGGCCTGACCGGCGTTGCCCTGCAGGATCATGCCCATCAGAACCTCATCCACTTCCCCCGGTTCTATGGCGGAGCGCGTGAGATTCTCTTTGATTACATGAGCACCCAAAGCGGCCGCCGACACATCAGCGAGCACGCCGTTGAAAGATCCGATGGGAGTTCGGACCGCGGAAGTAATAACGGGAGTGTTGGGATTCATGGAGTCTTCATCCTGCTATTGATGTACTTTGTCTTCATCTCAGAGAATCACACGTCCACGGACGTCAGCCGGAAACCGCCGCCGGTGGTGCGATTCAGATAGCCGGCCCGCAATTTCGGCGCGTGGACGAACATCAACAAGTAGTTCTGATCGGCCGCTTCGCCGAGGATCCGCTCCTTCGCCGCGCGAAGCTCGTCCGCATTCACGTCATAGGACAAGCCGCAATCCAGCGGCAGTTGGGTGGCGGTCGGAACGAGATCGCTCAGGAATGCGGCCCGGACGCGCGGGGGATCGCCGATGAGCACGACCTGATGTCCCGCAGTGTGTCCGCCCGTCCAGCGCACCTCGAATCCGGGAAGAATTTCCGCTTCTCCGTCCACGAGTTCCAGTTGCCCGCGCCGTGCGAGCGGCTCGAAATCGTCCGCGATATAGCCGTCGTCACTCCTACGCGCCGCCTCCAGCTCCCTCCGCTGCACGAAATAGCGGGCGTTTGGAAACGTCGGTACGATCTCCCCCTCCGCTCCGATTCGCGTGGCCGCTCCCGCATGATCCCAGTGAAGATGGGTGAGGATCACGGTATCCACGTCTTCCCGCAGCACGCCAAGCTCAGCAATCGTCGGCAGGAAACGGCGCGGCCACTCCATTCGATATTGAGCGACCAAGTCCTCGCGCAGCTTGTCCCCCGTCCCGGGGTCTATGACGACGCAGCGGCCCGCCCCGCGAACCAGCAGTGAATTGAATCCGACTCGGATCCGCCGTTTGCCCCGCACCCGCACACCCGGCTTGTGTTCGCGTTCGGCACAGTGTCTCACAAACGTATCGGCTTCATCCTCGAACGAGCCGTCGCCGATCAGATCCAGACGATACGCACCGAGTTCGATCATCCCGTCAGTGCGCGCATTCCTGAAGAACGGTGCGCGCGATCACCAACCGCTGAATCTCGGACGTGCCTTCGCCGATCTCGCAGATCTTGTTGTCGCGGAACATGCGCTCGACGGGATAGTCGCGCATGTACCCATAGCCGCCGAAGAGCTGAATGGCTTGCGAAGTGACGCGCGAAGCCATTTCGCTGGCGTAGAGTTTGGCCATGGCCGCTTCGCGCATGAATGGCTCGTCCGCGTCTTTCTTGCGCGCGGCGTCGAAAACAAGATGACGCGCCGCCGCGATTTCCGTGCACATGTCGGCCAGCTTGAACTGCGTGGCTTGAAACGAGGAGATCGGCTTTCCGAACGCCTTCCGCTCGTTGACGTAGGCGACGGTGGCTTCGTAGGCGCCCTCCGCCAGACCCAGCGACATCGCCGCTATGGAAATTCGCCCGCCGTCCAGCACCGTGAGCATCTGCCGGAATCCTTCGCCGCGGTTCCCGAGCAGATTCTCCTTGGGGATCTTCACGTCGGTGAAATGCAGAACCACCGTGTTGGAACCGCGTACGCCCAGTTTGTGTTCGTGCTTCCCGACGGAGAATCCCTCCATTCCCTTCTCCAGGACGAAGCAACTGATGCCTTTCGTGCCCTTGCCTTTCTCGGTAAGCGCGCTGATGGTGATGAAATTGGCATAGGCTCCGTTGGTGCAGAAAACCTTGTTCCCGTTGAGCAGAAAATGATCGTCCATTTCCACCGCGCTGGTCTGCGTCGCGCCCGCGTCGCTTCCGGCCTGCGATTCCGTCAGACCGAACGCCCCGAGAGTCTTTCCGCTGCAGAGGTCGGGCATGTATTTCTTCTTCTGCCGCTCCGAGCCGAACAGCGCAATGGGCCCGATGCCGAGCGAGATATGAGCCGCCAGCGTGATCGCCGTACTTCCGCACACCTTGGCGATCTCCTCGACGGCGATCGCGTAGGATACGTAATCCATTCCCGCTCCGCCGTACTCGTCGGAGTAGGGAATACCCATCAGTCCGAGCTCTCCCATCTCGGCAACGATATCCTCGGGGAAAGTCTCGTTTTCGTCAATCTCGGCGGCGACCGGCTTGATCCGCGTCTGTGCGAAGTCCCGGACCATGTCGCGGAGCATCTTCTGTTCTTCAGTGAGCTGCATACCCAGATCCGCCCTTGTCTTTGTGAGACGCTTGCGCGCTATTCTTCGGGAAGGTCGTCGAGGATGTTGTCGCCCGCGCCTTCAATCCGGCGGCGACGTTTCTTCATGTCCTCGATCAGAGCGTTGTATTCCTGCTGCGAAAGGTCGTAGTCGGCAAGGAAGCGCTCCAGATTGTCGCGGACTTTCTGTAGCCGCGGACTCAACATGCCGGGCGACGCTTTCTTCTTGTCGGTCATCGGGGGATTTCTCCGGAAAGCTGGTTAACAAGATCGTTCAAATAACTGCGCGACGCCGCCGCGTCGGCTGCGGACACCTCGAGCGTGACGCTCACCTCGCCTCCGTGACGGGCCAGCGGGTAGAGAATGGCTCGAAAATCCACCACGCCGGTGCCCAGCCCGAGATGCAGGTCGCTCTGGCCGTCGTTGTCCGAGCAGTGAACGTGGCAGATGCGATCGGCGAAGCGATGCGACCATTCGCGCGGGTCCACCGTCCCGTAGCACGTCGCATGGCCCGTGTCGAGGCACATGCCGAGTGCGGGACTCGGGAACCTCTCGAAAATATCTTCGAAAAGAGTCAGATCGGTCTCGTAAGTGTTTTCCAGAGCCAGCCGGACTTCCAGTTCTGACGCTCGAATTAAGAGCCTTTCGAGACCCACTGAGAATCCGTCCAGCCATTTCGCGCGAGCCTTGGGAGAATACTGCGGAAGAAAGCCCGTATGAAACACCAAATGCGGCGAACGGAACGCCCGCGCCGCTTCCAGTGCGGCCAGCAGCACTTCTTGCGAATACACGCGGATGTGCGCGTCTTTCGAAGCAAGGTTCAGACTATGGAACGGGCCGTGGGCGGAGATCTCGACTCCCGCATCGGCCGCAGCGTCCGCCAAATCGAGCAAACGCTCCCACCGTACCTGCGGCCAAAGATCGGCGGGATTCTCGAACAGCACCTCGACTCCCAAACCGAGCTCGGCAATCTCATGAAGGTAGGTGGAAACGTGGGACTGCTCGCAATAAATGTAGCGCGGAGAAAACACGATTCGCTAAGCCTCCGCCTCGATGGATGCGATCACCGCACCGGCATCCACCGTCTCGCCGACGGTAGCGGTAATGTTCGCCACGACTCCGGCCTTCGGCGCGCGCAGTGAATGTTCCATTTTCATCGCCTCCACCACTGCCACCACCTGTCCCTGTTCTACCGTCTCACCTTCTCCGACGAACAACTTGACCAGTAATCCCGGCATCGGCGCGCGAACTTCGTTGCCGGCGTCGGCCCGGTGAGCGGTGTCGGCTTCATCTTCTCCGGGAACTCGAAACTCGAACGTTCGTCCGTCGAGCCAGACCCAGATTTGATCCCGGTGTCGGGTCGCCCGCGCCAGCCGTCGTCCCTGCGAATTGAGAATCACGAACCGGCCCGCCTCAAGCTCCTGCACCAACATTTCGTGGCGTTGATCCTTGAGAACAACCGCGCTTCCGTCACCGCTGATGTCCAAGTGAAAGGCGATTTTCTCTTCACCATGCATGAATTCGCGGATCATGGCCGCTGTTCTCCTTCCGCGATGCGCCATGCTCCCAGAGTCAGCCACGGCGACGGAATTCCCTGCTTCGCGTTTCCGTTCCCCGTTCGCGTGCCGACGGCGGAAGCCCGCGTGGCCGCCAGCAGCGCCGCCGCCAGATCACATTCCGAAGGCTCAATCGGTTTCCAGTCTGGCATATGATCGTCGAGGAAATGCGTGCTCAGATCGCCCGCCATGAATTTGGGATGAGCCAGAATATCCCGCAGAATTTCTATCGGCGTCGCCACTCCCAAAATGACGTAATGGGTGAGTGCCTGATTCATCTTGCGAATCGCATTCTCGCGCGTATCGGCATACGAAATCACTTTCGAGAGGATCGGATCGTAGTACACCGAAACCTCGCTTCCGGCGCGGATTCCCGAATCCACGCGCACGCCGGGAATGTGCGGCTCTTCGAGAACGTGAATCTTGCCCGACGAAGGCAGGAAACCGGCCTTCGGGTCTTCCGCGTAGATGCGGCATTCGATGGCGTGACCGCGAAACGTGATTTCATTCTGCGACTTGGGAAGCGGTTCGCCGCAAGCGATGTGCAGTTGCCATTCCACGAGGTCTTCACCCGTGCGAAACTCCGTCACCGGATGCTCCACCTGCAACCGCGCGTTCACTTCGAGAAAATAAAACTGTCCGCGATCGAACAAAAACTCGACGGTGCCCGCGTTACGGTACCCGGCCGCCTGCACCACGCGCAGCGCCGCGTCCCCCATTTTCTGCCGCAGCTCCGGTGTGACCACCACCGACGGCGATTCCTCGATGATCTTCTGATGCCGCCGCTGAATCGAACACTCGCGCTCACCAAGGTGCACCGCGTTTCCGTGATTGTCGCAGAACACCTGAAACTCGATGTGACGGGGGCGAGTGAGATATTTTTCGAGATAGATGGTCGCGTCACCGAAAGCCGATTTCGCCTCGCGAGCCGCGCCTTCGAGAGCCATCGGCAGATCGGCCGCGCGATGAACGACGCGCATTCCCTTGCCGCCGCCGCCCGCCGCCGCCTTGACCAACACTGGCCAGCCGATTTTCTCCGCCATTTTCCCAACCGCCACCGGATCGGGCTCGTCAAACGTCGCACCCGGCGTCACCGGAACATTGTGCTCCTGTGCCAGTACCCGCGACTCAATCTTGTTTCCGAGCAGACGCATGGCCGACGGTGGCGGGCCGATGAACACGAGTCCCGCCTTCTCCACCGCCTCTGAAAAATCGGGATTCTCCGACAGAAAACCGTAGCCGGGATGAATCGCTTCGCAGTTCGTCTCGTGCGCGGCCGCGATGATGCGCGGAATATTCAGATAGCTTTCCCCCGGCGGTGGCGCACCGATGCAGACCGCCTCTTCGGCCAGCTCAACGTGGCGCGCGTCGCGATCCACCTCGCTGTATACCGCGACCGTGCGAATCCCCATTTCGCGGGCGGTTCGCATGACGCGGACGGCGATCTCGCCGCGATTCGCTATGAGAATCTTCTTAAACATTTTGCAGGAGTACTACTTCGTCCATCCCGGCTTGCGCTTTTCCAGAAACGCCGCCATTCCTTCCTGTCCCTCATCGGAAATCCGCCGCGTGGCGATATGCCGGGCCGTCACGTCACGGGCTTCGTCCAAAGACAGGAGCGGTACCTCCTCGAGAAGTCGTTTCGTCACGCCCACAGCTTCCGGTCCGCATCGCAGGAGTGACGCCGCGATCTCGTCCACCGCCGCATCCATCCGCTCCGACGCGACAACGCAATTGGCCAGACCGATTTCCAGAGCGCGCGCCGCCGAAATCCGGTCGCCCGTCAGGAACAGTTCGCGCGCGCGGCCCACGCCGATCTTGCGAATGACAAACGGCGAGATCGTGGCGGGAACGAGTCCAATGCGCACCTCGCTGAACGAGAGGATCGCATCCTCCGCCATCACCACGAAATCCGCGCAGGCCACCAGTCCCGCTCCTCCGCCGAACGCTCCCCCCTGCACACGCGCGATCGTCGGCTGCGGAAAATCATAAAGCGCGCGGAACATATCGAACAGACGATGCGCGTCGGCCACGTTCTCCTCGAAGCTCGCGTCCTTTTGCGCGCTCATCCAATGGAAATCCGCTCCCGCGCAGAACGTCTCCCCTTCCGCCGCCAAAACCAGCACTCGCAACTCGGATTCCTCAGCCAATTCTCCGAGAGCGTACGAAAGCTCAGTGATGACCTCCGCATTGAACGCGTTGCGGACGTCGGATCGCGCAAGCGTAATCCGGCGCAGATGCGGTGGTCCGCCAATCTTCAGAAAACGGTAGCTCATGATCTATCGCGCCAGTGCCGCTTTGTGTTCACGTAGCACGGACTGCAATCGTTCCGGTTGATCGCTGCCCACCAGATAGCGCCGCTTGCCGTAGTGAATGAGCACGCCTCGCCCGAGCTTGGCGTTCCATATCGCCGTCCCGCGCACGTAGTGGATTCCCACTCCCTGCCAGAACGTAATGTCGCGAATCTCTCCGACCTCGATTTGACTCAACGGCAGATTTCTCTTGAAAATCCGGAATCCGAATCGAAGCTCGCTATGGGTGATGTTGATGTGAAATCGAGAGAACAGCCACAACGCCACGCAAACCACCGCCACGATCAGCACCAAAGCCCAGAAATCTCCCAGTCCGCTTCGAGGCGACAACGCCAACCCGAGGCCGAGGATTACGCCGGTTGTCGTGCTGATCCACGCCGGAAAGCTCTGCCGCTCTTCATAGACGACTTGTTCCATTCTACATGCGATAGACGCCGGGTTTGTAGTCGGGAACCGGCTTGTTGGAAGCCATCGCAATCCCCAGCGCGATTGCCTGCCGAGTGTCCACCGGATCGAGAATGCCGTCATCCCACAGCCGGGCGGTGGAATAGTAGGGATTACCCTCAAACTCGTATTTTTCAAGAACCGGCTTGCGGATGGCATCCGCCTCTTCTGCCGTCAATTCTTTGCCTTTGGCTCGAAGCTGTTCTTCCTTCACCTGCACGAGTACTCCGGAGGCCTGCTCGCCGCCCATCACGCTGATGCGCGCGTTGGGCCACATCCATAAAATGCGAGGTGAATAACCGCGTCCGCACATCGCATAGTTGCCCGCACCGTAGGAACCGCCCACGATCACCGTGAACTTGGGAACGTCGGCACAGGCCACCGCGTGCACCATCTTCGCGCCGTCCGAGGCAATGGCTCCGTGCTCATACTGCTTGCCGACGATGAAACCGGTGATGTTCTGCAGGAAGACGAGCGGAATCTTGCGAATGCCGCACAACTCGATGAAGTGCGAACCCTTCTTGGCCGATTCGCCGAACAGCACTCCGTTGTTGCCGAGAATCCCCACCAGATAGCCGTGAATGCGCGCGAATCCGCAGATCAGCGTCGTCGCGTAGCGGGTCTTGAATTCCTGGAACCGCGAACCGTCCACCATCCGCGCGATGACTTCGCGAATGTCGTAGGGCTTGCGCAGATCGGAGGGAACGACGCCATACAGTTCGTGCGGATCGTAGGCGGGCTCTTCGGGATTCTCGCGGTCGAACTCCCAGCGCTGCGGTTTGCCGAGACTCTCGATAATCCCCCGTACGATCACCAGCGCATGGGCATCGTCCACCGCGAAATGATCGGCCACCCCGCTGATGCGCGTGTGCACGTCGGCGCCGCCCAGTTCCTCGGGAGTGACTTCCACTCCGGTGGCGGCCTTCACGAGCGGCGGCCCGCCGATGAAGATGGTTCCGATGCCTTTGACGATCACCGCTTCGTCGGACATGGCCGGAACATAGGCTCCGCCCGCGGTGCACGATCCCATCACGCAGGCGATCTGCGGGATACCTTCGGCGCTCAACCGTGCTTGATTGTAGAAAATCCGGCCGAAATGATTCTTGTCGGGAAACGTCCCCGCCTGCTCGGGCAGGAAAATGCCGCCCGAGTCCACCAGATACACGCACGGCAGGCGATTCTCAAACGCGATTTCTTGCGCCCGCAGGTGCTTCTTAATGGTCATCGGGAAGTAGGTTCCGCCCTTGACCGTCGCATCGTTGGCCACGACCAGAATCTCCCGCCCGTGAGCGACTCCCACTCCGGTGACCATTCCCGCCGACGGAGCTTCGTCGTCATACATTCCGAACGCGGCCAGCGGTGAAAATTCCAGAAACGGCGTGTCGGGATCGAAGAGTTTCTCCAGCCGCTGCCGCACGGGAAGCTTGCCGCGCTCGACGTGCCGCTCAATGTGCGTAGCGGGACCCGCCGCCGGATGGAGCTTTGTCAAATGCCCGCGAAGCCCTTCCACCAGTTTGGTCAGAGAAGCTGCGTTGGCCTTGAAGTCCGGATCGGATGTGCGAATGTTGGTTTGGATGCGCTGCACGTACCCTGTTCCCGTGATAAGTCAGTGGGAGAAAACAATCGGATGGAGTCAGCGTCGAGGCGGGGGCGGCACGGCGAATTGCGGCTCGGCGTCCTTGCCGCCGCCCACATAAATCAATCCCTGTTCGCCATAGCCGAGCACCACGATCCCCAGCGGAGGCAAATCGTCGGAGGTGTAGGCCACCACCGGAGAGCCGTGGAAACCCGAGCCACGGAGCTTGCGGGCGGAATACGTCCCACTGTAGAGGCGAATTTCCTCTTGACCGATGGGCAGCATCCGATCCGCAACGTCGTAGTCGAGCTGTCCATCGGGAACCGCCAGCGACGTACTGTGCGTCGGGCCGTGATCCACGCGATAGAGCGCTCGAAACACCTTCTCAACCTTGGCCGTGGCGGGAATCGTGAGGTCATATTCAATGGTGGTCGGCTCGGCGTCCATCGTCCGATAGACGGCCTGCAACCACTCGGCATTCTCTCCCAGCCATTCC
The DNA here is from genome assembly GCA_018812265.1 of bacterium. GTDB lineage: Bacteria > Electryoneota > RPQS01 > RPQS01 > RPQS01 > JAHJDG01. Next base: position 11,754 of record JAHJDG010000205.1, read on the forward strand.
GTTGGACCCAAATAATAAACGCTAAGCCGCGCCAGCACGGGACCATGCGATCCGACGCCTTCCGTCCAATCGGTAAGCTGATACTGAGCGTAGGCTCCGATATACGTTGCATCCACCTGCGAGCGAAACAGCAGTCGCCGCAGCCATTTGTTGGCCTGCTCCAGAACCGACTCCGGCGGCGGAGCGGGAACCGCCGGCGGCCGCGCACTTGCCGTATCTTCGGCCTGCACGTTTTCCTGCTCCTGCTCGACCGCATCCTGCGCGTGAACGGCGAGCGGCAACAGAATCAGGAAACCGATTGCGGCGACGAACATCCAGAATCGTATCCCGTGCATGAGAAAGCTCCTGTTAGAAAAGCGACTGCACTCGGCCGCCGTCTATGCAAAACGTCTGGGCGGTTATGTACGACGCGAGCGGTGACAGCAGAAACGCGCACAGCGCGGGGAACTCGCCGATATCGCCGAGCCGTTTCATGGGGATCTCGGCGGCCGATTCAGCGCGAACCTCGCTCACCGATTTGCCCGTCCGTGCCGCCAGTGCGGCATCCAGTTCCTGCGTGCGCTCGGTGAGGATGCGACCGGGAGCGACCGTATTGATGCGGACGTTTTTTTCGGCCACTTCGTCCGCCAGATAGCGGAGATAACCGACCACCGCCGGACGGAGTGCATTCGACGTCGTGAGATTCTCGATCGGCTGCTTGACGGTCGTCGAGACAATGGCGAGAATCGCTCCTCCTCCCTGCGCGATCATGCCCGGTACGACCAGCCGGCACAATCTCACGACCGAAAGGAAGACCGAATCAAACGCGCTTTGCCATTTCTCGTCCGTGATCTCCAGCGGCGGACCGGCCGGCGGACCTCCGCAGTTGGTGACCAGTCCGTCAATGCGGCCGAAGGTGGCGTGCGTTTCCCGAACCAGTTCCTCGATCTCATCGGCCTTGCCGAGGTCAGCCACCGTCGTCTGAAAATCCTCGAGGCCCTCATTCCAGAGTCGCTGCGCGGCATCCGCGAGATTCTTCGCGCTGTGGCTGGAGATCATCACCCGCCCGCCCTCGCGGAGAAGCTCGCGGGCGATACTGAATCCCAGCCCCTTCGAAGCGGCGGTAACGAGAAAGTTCTTGCCGGAGAGTCCGAGGTTCAAAAGGAAGCCTTCGTCGTGACTTTGATGACGATCTCGGACACCTTGCCGGAATCCACCGTCACCGCGCCCTGCACGCCTTCGCCGTCAAAGCCGTTGTAATACCAATCGCCGCCTTCTTCGACGAAGATGCTGTACTTGCCGGGCGGAACCGCCAGAAAAAACTCGCCCAGAGAATCGCACACGCTCTCCGCCACCAGCGTCGTTGTCACGCTGTCCCGCCGGTCGGGAGCGAGACCGCCGGAAATCATCACCGGCTTATGCACGCGCACGCGACGACCGGCGCCGGGCGTTATCTGTCCGCTTCGCTTGGACGGCTCGACCATCGGCATGAAGTTGCCTTCCCAGATTTCCACGCGGCCCGCAATCCCCTCGCGCGCGGTCATCGTGGTATCGGGAATATCAGAAGCACTCTTTTGAGGAGCTTCCTTGCGACCGAGAGCCAGCGCACCGGCCGAAACCAGCGAAGCCAGCAGCAAGAAGAGAGTCGCCTTGACAACGGTTCTCATCGGAGGTCCTTGATTCGAAGCTGAATCGTCTTGCGGTTATTGTACTCGTTTTCTTCGATGGCGTACACCATCTCGATGGGACGGGAGCCGTTGGCCAATCGCGGCAAGCGGCTGCCGAGATTGAAGCCGATCGCCTCGAAGTTGACTCCCCCCTGTCCCGCCCGGAACTTGAGGTGATTGCTGCCGACGATGCGCGGCACGTCCAACACGTCAATTCCGCGGGAGAAGAAGTTGGGCCGGTTGTTCTTGGGTCCGAAGGGCGCGAAGCGCTTGAGCGAAGCCACCACTTCGGGAGTGATCTCGTCGAGAGAAATCTCGCTTTCGATCCTGACCTTGGGAACGAGATCTTCCTCGGGAATCATCTCCCGGCAGACCTGCTCGAACCGTTCGCGGAAGGCGGGAATGTTGGGAGCGGCGATGGTGAGGCCGGCCGCGTATTTGTGACCGCCGAACTGCTCCAGAAGATCGGAACACGCCTTGAGTGCGAGGTAGATGTCGAACTTGGCGATGGCGCGGGCCGAACCCTTGCCCTGACCGTTCTCGATGGTAATCATCACGGTCGGGCGATAGTAGCGTTCGATCAGCCGCGACGCCACGATGCCGATGACTCCCGGATGCCAGCCGTCGCGGGCCAGCACGATCGAGCGCGCGTCGGCGGGATTCATGGTGCGCTCGATCTCGGAGACGGCCTCTTCGAGAGTCGTGTTGTCAATGTCTTTGCGGCGGCGATTCTCGTCCTCCAGAACCATCGCGATATCGCGCGACGACGCCCGATCCCGCGTGGTCAGGAGCTTCACCGCCCGCAGCGCGCTGCCCAACCGTCCCACCGCGTTGATGCGGGGAGCGATTCCGAATACGATGTCGCCCACCTCGATCTTGCCCGCCTTGATGCAGGCGGTCTCGATCAGCGAAGCCAGGCCGACTTCGGGGACGGTGTTGATTTTCTCCAGACCGAGCTTGACGAACACCCGGTTCTCGTCCACCAGCGGCACGATGTCGGCCGCGCTCCCCAACGCCACCAGATCGAGGTATTTCTCGGAGTACTCATCATCGAGATGGAGTCGCCGGATCATTCCCTGCGTGATCTTGTAGGCGACGCCGACTCCGGAAAGTTCCTTGAACGGGTAGCCGCAGTCCTCCCGTTTGGGATCACATACCGCCAGCGCTTCGGGGATGGCGTCGCCCGGCTCGTGGTGGTCGGTGATAATGAGGTCAATGCCTTGCGAAGTGGCGATCTTCGCTTCGTTGATCGAAGTGATTCCGCAATCCACCGACACGATCAGGGCCGCGCCGCCTCGGGCGAGCTCCTGGATGCCGCTGTCGGAGATGCCGTATCCTTCGTTCTGCCGGTCGGGAATGTACGAGACGACGTCGCCGCCGAGGTCCTTCAGAAAGAGATAGAGCATCGAAGCCGCGGTGATGCCGTCCACGTCATAGTCACCGTAGATGGCGATCCGCTCGCGACGTTCGAGCGCCTGGATAATCCGTTCCACCGCCTTGTCCATGTCCGCCATGAGAAACGGATCGTGCAGGTGGGTATTGGACGGATTGAAAAACCGTTCCACCTGCTCGGGCGTTTCGATCCCGCGGTTGATCAGGATGCGGGCGATGGTGTAGGGAATGTTGGACTCTTTTCCTAGGCGCTCGATCTCCTCATGGGGCCGGCTCTCCACCAGTTCCCATTTTGCTTGCATGGATGGTCCTGTCTATGTTTATTCATCACACAAAAAATCAAGTGAAAGTTGCTCTCAAAACGAGAAAAGAGAATTACGGCTCTTGCTCTTCTCATCAATCGAAAAAGGCTCGGTTAGGGTTGCACGATGCGGCCGGCAACGAGATACCAAAGGTCGTTGCGACGGGCATAGAAAGAAAATCCGTTGGCGCAGAAAAGCGGATCCGACGTGGCCAGTTCGCAACAATGCCCGTGAAAGAACTCATCGAAGTCGCTCACCGTTTCTACACCACAATAGTTCCAGCCCAATGTGTTGTCGCGACAGAAAAGAAAGAACGGCCGATCACCCACATAGTGGTAGTCGAAAGTCTCCGAGCAATGATACGCATCGCTTAATAGTTGGCCGTTCACGACAACTTGAAAGCCGCGGGTTGGGGCCGAGCGTGCACTGGAATCCTCAGCATCTCGGTAGGCCCACGACTCGATCCACCAGTCATCCCCGCGAACAAAGAGAAAAGGGTCTTCCGCCCCGACGCAATCGCGAAATTGATAGACGACCGTATCGTTACGACACAGCGAGAATTTGTCACAACTCCGTTGTTCACGGGTCACCCTACGGGTCCATACATTGCCATGTACGTCCTCGGCCGGCTTGAATGGTATCCCTTTGATTGCGGGACGATCCACGACTCGTCGAAGCAGGTTGTCCCGCGCGCTAGCCGTTCCGCCCCTGGGGCAAATTCCGAGCAACTCCCTTGTTGGCCTGCCGACGTAGGCCTCAAATTCGATCCTTCCCGGCTCCCAATAACCGATTACGGAATCCCCCTGAATCCTTTCCACTCTTGGCAACCGATACTCGGTGATCTCAAAGCGGTTTTGCGATTCTTTGGCTACCGCAAGACTGCAGAATGAAACGAGTGCGAATAGCGTGAGGCTCTTCAATGTCATCCTCGCGCCACTTGTTTGGACACAGACTTGCGTCCTGACTTCCTCACTCTATCGCCGCGCTCCACTCAGTACATAGATCACCCACGGCGCAACGCGGGTCTCGCTCACCCAAGTGTAGGGTTCGTTCGCGTCGGCCAATGGCCTACAGGTCTGCAATAGCTCCAATCCGGCAGCGGCGTAGTTCTCGCGATAGGCGTCGTCGAACCAGATGACGTCTTCCACCGGTCTCCGGTCGTCCACGTCGGTCATGACGATGCGGACGACGTCTCCGCTGCGGGCCGATTGGTTCTCCGGAAAGTCCCGGGTCGTGAAGGAAGCCCATTCATGCGTGTAGATATCCGGCGACGACACCAGATTCACGATCCGGCCTTCCGGTTTCAGAAGATTCCGGAGTCCGTCCAGCAGCCTTACCTTCTTCTCGCTCGTCGGAATGTTGTCGAAGGTGAAGGCCGACAGAATCAGATCGAACGCGGAATCTCCCAGCGCAGAAAGACCGTCCTCATCAACGCAACGATACTCCCCCACCGGATCCTTCAGACGGGCTCGTTCCAGCATCTCCTCGGCGATGTCCACCCCGACCGCATCGAATCCGAGCCTCTTCAGAAACCGCGTGGAGCGTCCGGTGCCGCACCCGAAATCGAGCGCCCGCTTCCCCGTGACGTGTGCGAGGATAATCGCCGGAATATCCCGAAACGCCAGATAGTACGTGCCGGGAAATTCCAGAGTGTCATAAGCTCCGGCCCGCTGCGCATCCTGATAGACGTTGGCAAACTCCATGACGAAAAAAATCCAAGACACTAAGACTCCAAGATGCCAAGAAATTGAAATCCTATGCTTTTGGTTTCTTGGTTTCTTGGCCTCTTGGTATCTTTGTATTTTAGTCGAGTCCGCCGGTAAGCCGAATTCTGTTCTTTCCCTCCGCCGAGCAGGGACTGTGTCCCTGCCGGAATCGGAAAAGTGGCGATCATCTGTCTGGGATCGTGATTGCTCACGACCTCCTGCGACCTACCCGCCGCGTCTTGCGCTCTCCGGGCCGGAAAGACTCGCGGCTTACTTGGTCTTGCTCCGGGCGGGGTTTGCCCTGCCACTGATGTTACCATCAGCGCGGTGCGCTCTTACCGCACCTTTTCACCCTTACCGAAAGAAAGGATGAGGGATGAGGGCTGAAGAATGAATGGCGGATGATGTATGAGTTTCATCCTTCATCCTTCCGCCTTCATCCTTTCTTTCGGCGGTGTCTTTTCTGTGGCACTTTCCGTTGCGTCACCGCACCCGGCCGTTAGCCGGCGCCCTGCCCTGCGGAGTTCGGACTTTCCTCAGCCCCAACACGCAGGAGCGTGTTGGCTAGTCGCCAAATGGGGCCGCGATCGCCCGGCGGACTCAACATCATGTTTCCCGACACGCCGGAGCGTGTCGGCTAGTAATCAAGGAAATTATTCCACTAGGCAACACGCTCCCGCGTGTTGCTCCCCACGTCTACCGATAACGATCAACTCGATCCGATGTCGCCTGACACAAGTAGTCACGGGCGCTCGACCAAGCATAGTCTTCAGGACTCACCACCAATCCGGCTCGCACTGGATTCTCATGCACGTACCGCAACTTCTGTTCGAGGAATGGAATATCCGGAACAACCTCCGACCAGTATCCCCGCTGCCAAATCGGTCCTTTGCCCAATTGTCGCCCCACGTAGCTCTTGAAACGATTCATCCACCACATCAGCGTCACGTCACCATTCATCTTCACAATCATATGAACATGATCTGGCATGACTGCAAAACCGTACAGATCAATGTCACCGCGCTGGCGATAAAATTGCAGAGCCTCTATCGCTATTTGAGCCGCTTGTCCTTTTGCGAACAACGGTTCCGAAGAAATGAGTCGGAATGTAACAAAGAACGCCAGACCCGCAACATTGCGGTTTTCGGGAACACGCCGCATGAATGATGATTCGTTTCCCGACACGCGGGAGCGTGTCGGCTAGTGCCAGAAAGAACCTTCCTCCCGACTAGGCAACACGCTCCCGCGTGTTGCCCTACCCACATGAATCCAGCGCCGCGTTCACCAGCTTGTCCGCGTCCTTGTTCTTCTCGCGGGGGACGTGGCGGATGCGGAGGGCGAAGGGCAAACCCGTTTTGGCCTTCTGCACCTCATCGTAGAGAGCGCGCAGTCGGGGTTCCTTGATCTTCCACTTGCCGGTGATTTGCATGACCAATAGCGTGCTGTCCGAGCGGACGTGCAACGTCTTGGCTCCGCTCTTCGCAATCACCGGATCGGACGCGCACTTCTCGAGCAGATGGATCAGGGCTTGATATTCGGCCTCGTTGTTGGTGGCATGGCCGATGGTCTTGCCTTCTTCGAGAAGGACGTTGCCATCATGATCCCGGACGACCACCCCAATCGCCGCCGGACCGGGATTGCCGCGCGCACCGCCGTCAATGAAAGCGAACAAATCCAAAAGGCTAAAAATCTGAAACGCTGAAAAACTGAAATGAACTATGCTTGTTTCGTCTCACTGCGGCGAGTCTTGTTGGCAATGGTAACCAGAACAGCCGTAATCTGTCCAGCCTCGTCCATGAGATCATGCAACTTCTCCGTTTTCACAATCCCATTGTCTATCAGGAGATTCATCCAGTAAACGGATTCGTCGAGTTCCTGCAGAGCTCCATCAACTTTATTGGCAAAATCCGCGCGTGACTTCGCGCGATTCCCCTCGGCAATGTGAGCCCCAACCGATGTCCCTGCCCTGAGTAGCTGCTTTCCGATTACCTGTGATTCTACCGTTAGGGGAAGGGAGACGTACAGCCTGATAATTCGTGAAGCGAACTTCCGCGTCCGCAGGGCCACATCCCGTTCTTCTCCCTTCGGTAGCCTCATTCAGAGGTTTTCGCTTTCCATAGCTTTCAGCGTTTCAGGCTTTCAGCATTTCAGCGTTTCACGGTACCAGAATCCGTCCGCAGGTCTCACAGAGCACGATGTCGTTCAGCTTGCGGATGTTGACCTGCGTCTGCGGCGGAATCATCGCGAAGCACCCGCCGCAAGCACCGTCCAGAATCCGCGCCACGCCGCGGCCGTCCTTGGCCTTGCGGATCCGCTCATAGTGAGCGTAGAGCGGTTTCAGCAACCGTACCACCACGTTCTCGCGGCGATGCCGGAGTTCGAGCTCTTCCTGCTCGGTCTCGGCGAGCTTCTCGCCCAGCTCCCGTCCCTTGGACTTTTCCTCGGAACGAGTCTTCTCCAGCAGGGCCAGCCGCTCTTCCACCTGCTTCGTCAAGTCGGTCTTCTTCTGGGAAGCGCCCGCGATATCGGTCTCGCACTTGCCGATCTCATCCTTCACGAAGTTGAACTCGGCGGTGATGGCGTCGTATTCCCGCGTCGTCTTGACCGCGTACAGTTGTTCCTGCAGCTTGACCTGCTTGGCCTTGGCGTCCTGCAAACCTTGCGAGCGCTCGGTCAACAGATGGACGGCGGCTTCGAGTTCGGCCTTGCGCTCGGCGATGAACGTCTCGGTTTCGGAGATCTCGGTGCGAAGCCTTTCGACCTCCTCCGGCAGATCGCCGCGCTCGCGCGTAATATCCTCCAATTCATCATCAATGTCCTGCAGCTCCGTCAGGAGCCGAATCGCTTCCCGTGCCTTGTTTTCGAGGCTAACATCCGTACTCACTTTACCTCGCCCTGGTTTATTCGAAAACTACGAAGTCAAAAAAAAGGTGTGCGAAACGGTTGTGCACACCTCACTGTTTACGAGTCCGTCACACGGAGTCGCCCGCAGACGGCCCATAAGGCACGCAAGGCGATTCGATGTGCGGTCAGTTGTGGGAGAAGGAACATCATTGGCGCAGATGCTTGAGCTCTGTGGCGCATCGGTGGGCCCACCAGGATTCGAACCTGGGACCGACGGATTATGAGTCCGCTGCTCTACCGCTGAGCTATGGGCCCGCTGAAGACGTCGCGCTGTCGGTAAAACCGGGTATTGAAAAGAGTCGGCGAGCCCGTCAGCCACGCAGAAGCGGCTGCCACAGCTAATTAATAAAATATAGGAAACATGGGCTTAAAGTCAAGGGCATCGAACGCCATTGTGCCCATTCATGTGCTTGATATTTCGTAAACAACGATACTTTATTGGGCGGTATCCTCTCAGCCTATACACTTCTTTTCACGAGATCGGCCAGAATCGGTTCCAGAAGAGCGTGAACAGATCGCTCGGAATCAAACTCCAGAGTCAAGCCGAGAACATGAATCGGAAGAGCGATTTCCCCGTCCGGCAGCCGAATTTTGTCTTTCACGGTGGTGACAATTGCCTGTGCACCGACCGACTCGGCTCTGTGGATAACTCGCCGGATATCGCTGAGTGTGAACAGATGATGGTCGCGGAAGGCTGCCTGTCCGACAATGTTAAATCCATTTTTATTCAACATGTTAAGGAAACGGGATGGGCGGGCGATGGAAGTCAGCACAAAGACCGGAGTGGATAATTTGGTG
>JAHJDG010000206.1 GCA_018812265.1 bacterium
CACGATCCGGGCGATTTTCGCGTTGACTCCCTGACCCATCTCCACGCCGCCGTGCGAAACCGAGACCGAACCGTCGGCATAAAGATGAACCAGAGCGGAGCCTTGATTCAGAAACGCCGTCGTGAACGAGATGCCGAATTTCACCGGCACCACGCCGATGCCGCGCTTCTCGAAGCGATGTGCGCGGTTAAATGAGTCAACGGTTTCACGAAGCCTTCGATAGTCCGCGCGCCGTTCAAGCCGTTCCAGGAGAGGTACGCCGTTCACCTCCACGAGTTGTTGCTCATAGGGAGTTGCATCGCCGTCGCGATAGGAATTGAGTCTGCGAATCTCCACCGCGTCTTTGTTCACTGCATGCGCGATCCGCTGGATGACGCTTTCGATGGCAAAGATCGCTTGCGGCGCTCCGAATCCGCGAAACGCCGTGTTAGGCGGGAGGTGTGTCTTGAGTGGGCAGGCGATGACGCGAATATTGGGAATGCAATAGACGTTTTCCGCGTGCAACACCGCGCGCTGCATAATCGCCATCGTTAAATCGGTAAACGCACCGCCGTTGGCGTTGAACTCCACGGAGTAGGCGCGAATCTTCCCGCTGCGGTCAAATCCGACTCGATAGGAGCTCTCGAAGGGATGACGCTTTCCGGTCCAGGCCATATCCTCCGTGCGTGACAGCTTGAGCTCTATCGGCCGTTTCGTATGGTGGCAGGCGAGCGCCGCCAGACAGGCCCAAAGCGAAGCCGCGCTCTCTTTTCCGCCAAAGGCTCCGCCGAGACGTTTCACGTCCACCGTAACGTCTTTGCGATCCAAACCAAGCACACGCGCGGCGACCTGTTGGACCTCCGACGGTGACTGCGTTCCGGCAAAGAGCGTGATCTCATTCCCTTCCCCGGGAATGGCCCGCACTCGCTGTGTCTCAAAATAGACGTGTTCCTGCGAATCGCTGGTCACCACGCCTTCGAGTATCATCTCCGACTCGGCGAAAGCTTTCTCAACGTCTCCGCGCGACAAGCCGAATTCGGGAGCGAGCAGCGAGTTTGCCCGGCGAGCCTCTGCGATTGTCAGGATCAGCTCAAGCTCTTCATACTCGATGGAGACCAGCGTGCGTGCGTGAGCGGCGATCTCATGCGTCTCGGCCACCACCACGGCAACCGGCTGGCCGACGTAACTGACTTCAGCTTCCGGGAGCAACGGCTCGTCCTTGATTTTACCGCCGATCTGATTCTCTCCAGGAATGTCTCGCCAGGTGATCACAGCCAAAACGCCGGGTATCTTGCAGGCTGCGGCCGTGCCTATTTGAACGATCCGGGCATGGGCGTGCGGACTCGTGACAATACCAACATAGCAGAGCTTTTCCGGCTTCGGCTCGTCACAAATGAAACGCGATTGTCCCTTCACGTGCAACGTGATCGCTTCGTCCGTTTCCGGCGACCGTGGAGCACTATCAATCGGCAGACGCACGGTTTTCTGAATGTGTTGAGCGGCCATGATTATGCAAACAACGAAGGCATCAGTTTCACAAAATGCTTGATCAGATGATTGGCAGCCAGTTCGCGGCGGAATTCGGCACTGCCGCGAACGTCGTCAATAGGTGTGATTTCATCGGCGGCGATTCTCGCCGCTTCGGCAATTGTACCCTCGGACGGTTCCTTCCCATTCAAGTAGTCGCAGGATTTTTCGGCAAGGAATGGCACGGCCGCCACCCCGCCAAGAACGTAACATGCGTGAGTGATGATGTTGTTGGAGACTTGTAGAGCAAGTGCGGAGTTCACAGAGGCAATGTCCAGTGTCTTTCGTTTACTCGTCTTTTCAAAGCTCGACAAACACTCGTCAAAGGGTACCTCCACCGCCGTGACAATTTCCCCTCGCTCGATCGCTGTCTTGCGATAGCCTTGAAAGAAATCCTTCAGCGGGATCCTCCTCTTTCCGCGAGTGGATTCCAGATTAACGATCGCATTATATACGAGCAGCGGTGGAATCGTGTCGGCAATCGGCGAAGCCGTGCAGATGTTTCCGATCAGCGTCGCACCGTTGCGAACGGGCGTGGAACACATCTGCCTGATCGCTTCGGCGAGCGCCGGGAACCGTTCGCACACAATCTGGCTCTCGAGAACGTCTGTGAGCGTAGTACGCGCGCCTATCGAGAGATGTGCGTCGTTATGCGCGATTTCCCGCAGATCCTTCATGAAAGAGATATCTATAACGGTCTCGATGGCGCGCTTCCCCTGATTCACCTCGACCATAAGGTCCGTACCGCCATTCAGGAGCGTCGGAACGGGCGATGAGCCGTTCGAGGACAACAGCGACAACAAGTCCGCCACTGTTCGCGGAGCATGATATACAGCTTCGTTGGAAAAAGTAGGGACAGACGCGATAGCCTCAAGAGCCTTCCTGCCGATAGAATCGAAATATGCCGGTCGAATCCGTTTTCCGAAATCGGTGTTGTGCCCACAGCGTGAGGAAATGGAATAGGCTGCCTTCAGGATAGGTGCGTAACCCGTGCAGCGGCAGAGCGATCCATCCAGAGCTCGCGCGATCTCACCGGGCGTCGGTGTTGGATTGGCGAGGAACAGACAGAACAGCGACATGACGATACCCGACGTGCAGAATCCGCATTGCACGGCATGTTCTTCGAGCATCGCTTGCTGGACCGGATGAAGCGCGTTGTGTTCGATCAGTCCCTCAACCGAGACCACGTGCTTTCCATGCAATCGAACCGCCGGCAGCAGACACGAGTTGAAGGCGCGGTAGCGCACCGAATCGTGAATAAGTTCTCCCAGCGCAATGACGCATGCGCCGCAGTCGCCTTCATTGCAGGCTTCCTTGGCTCCCGTCAGTCCGCGCTCTTCCCGCAGGAAATCCAGCGCGGTCTGGCCGACGCGAACCTCGGCTTCAACAAAATCTCCGTTCAGATAGAAAAGAATCCGCATGATACTCTAATGCTTGATAACGGCAGTGGAACGCCTATTTGCCTGCTCCCTCTTCAAGATCAGTTTGAGCGTTGATGTTACGCAGAACGCCTTTGTCATCCACCGATACTTGAATGACCTGCATGTCAGAATGCTGAATGATCGCGCGCAGTCCGCCTTCATACGATATCTCCGGCAGACGACACGCCCACGCATAGGGAACAATAACGGGATGTCCATTCCGACAGTCGTAGGTGGGAACGATTACGGAATCGGGATTGCGAGCGAACCTTTCCATGAGTCGTGCATAGGTGCTCGGCTGCACGAACGGATGATCCACGGGAACGATCATCACTCCCGAAACGTTGGCGATGGACTGCACTCCGAGCCGAACGGAAGACAGCATATCCGACTCGGGATTCGGATTCACAATGAGTCGTGCAAATGGCGCGAGGGCTGCGATCTCTGTGCGCAACGCGGGGGACACGACGATAACGATTTCCTCCCCGCCAACCTCGCGAAGTGTTCGGAGAATAGATCCGAGGAAACTCGATTCTCCGAGCGGTAAAAGCGCTTTCGGACTCCCCATGCGCTTGCCGCTTCCCGCCGCCAGTACCACCGCCCCCACCTTCACGTCCGCGGAATTCATCCTGCCCTCGCAATCTCCGCGTTGAACTGCTCGATCAGCTCGTCGAAGTAGATGACTTCATCCTCGAATATGGATTCCCAGTATTCCGGTTGCCATTGTTCGAGAATCTCTTCGTAGGTCTTGCCTTGCTGTTCCACCCACGTGTAGTACTTGAGATTGTGGATGGTCTTGCGATCTCGGTAGTTGAGTTCCCGAAAGAAGTCCGTCTTCTGGCCGAGCAGCAATGCCGCATGATCGCGCGCCGCGTCCGTCGGCGAATACACTCCACGTTCAACTTGCAGCTCCTTAATTCGCGAACCGTAGAGTTCCACGGAATCGGTGAACACCGTTACGATCACGTCGCGCGCGTCAAGCTCGAAATATTTGGCAGCCTTGATCGCGGCCAGGAGATTGCAGATGCTGGATATCCCCAGTAGCGGCATCCGTTCAATCGTGTCAGTGGGAACGCCCAGAGCTTGCATGTAGTTCCGTCCCGCCTCCTCATTGAAGAAACGAAGCAGCTTGAGACATTCTTCATCATCCACCGCCGCCACGCTATCCGTATTGCGGACGTTGTGCACCCACGGAACGTGTTTATCACCGATTCCCTCAATGCGATGACCGCCGAATCCGTTCATGTAGAGCGTCGGACACTGCAGCGCTTCCGTCGCCGTGACGAAAGAGTTCGGGAATATGCGCTTGAGATAATCTCCCGCGGCGATCGTTCCGGCCGAACCCGTAGCCGAGACGTATCCGGCCAATCGCGTCGTGTCACCGAGTTCGCAGAGAACCTCCTGGATGGCGCGACCCGTCACTTGATAGTGGTAGATCGAATTGCCGAACTCGTCGAACTGATTGAAGATCACGTTCGACGGATCACGACGCAGCTCCCAGCACTTGTCGTAAATCTCTTTGACGTTGGACTCACAACCCGGCGTGGCGATAACCTCCGCACCGATTCCCCGCAGCCACGTGAACCGTTCCTGCGACATTTCTTCCGGTAGAATCGCAATCGCCGTGCAATCCAACAGCGCGCAATCGAATGCGCCGCCGCGACAATAGTTGCCGGTGGAGGGCCACACCGCCTTGTGCACGCGGGGATCGAAGTTGCCGCTCACAAGTCGCGGAATCAGACATCCGAATGCCGCGCCAACCTTGTGTGCTCCGGTCGGGAAATATTGCCCGACGAGACCGATGATGCGAGCGGAAATCCCGCTGATTTCGCGCGGGATCTCCAGACAATTTACGGATCCGAATCCGCCCGACCGCACGTCGTTTTTCCACGTGATGCGAAACAGATTCAAAGGATTCACGTCCCATAAACCGACGTCATGCAGACGGCATTGAATGTCGGCCGCTATCTCCTCGGGATGAGCGAGTTGGCGAAAGGTAGGGATGACGATCCCGCGCCGGCGGCAGCGTGCGGCGGTACTGCGAATGATCTCGGGATGCAGCTTGTGAATAATCCGCGAAGTGAATTTGTGTTCCATTTTGCTCAACGATTCAGCAGTTGTTCAATTGCCGCGATGGGATTCGGCACGCGGCTGAGCCAGATCATGGCGGCAATCACAAATGGTTTATGTCCGGCTTCGCGATAGGTAGCGGCACGATATTTCTCGAATACCGATGCGCTCACTTCGCCCTGTTTGCAGCTCACCCCGCTGATATCGGCGGGCAGGCAGTGCATGTAAAGAGCGTTTCCGTCTTTCGTCAGTTTCATGATCTCTTCGCCGCACTCCCAGGAAGTGTACTCGGCATTGCGCACCAGGCACTCCTTCTCGAGAGCCTTCAGACCTTCTGTGTCGCGCTTGTGCAGCAATGTCGTGCGGTGTTTCATCACATTCATAGGAGCCCACGACTTGGGATAGCCTACGTCCGCACCGGCGAACGCTTCCTTCATGTCATGGACAATGTGCAGTGAGCCACCGTTTTCCGCGGCCTGCCGCTCGGCGGTTTGCACGACCTCCGGCAGCAGATCGTAGCCTTTCGGATAGGCCAGAGTGACGTCCATTCCGAGGCGAGGCATGAGCGCGATGATTCCCTGCGGAACGGAAAGCGGCTTGCCGTAGCTCGGCGAGTAAGCCCAGCTCATCGTTAGCTTGCGGCCGCGAAGCGCTTCCAGGGATCCGAAATGTTGTTTCAGAGCCAGCAGATCGGCGAGCGACTGCGTCGGGTGATCCAAGTCACATTGGAGATTGACCAGCGACGGCCGGCGATGCAGCACGTTTTCCTTCAGCGCCTCGTCCACTGCCGCGGCCACCTCGCGCATGTAACGATTGCCCTCGCCCAAGTACATGTCATCGCGGATGCCGATGACTTCCGTCAGAAAGGAAAGCATGACCGCCGTTTCGCGGACGGTCTCGCCGTGCGAGACTTGAGACTTTTCTTCGTCGAGCGCTTCGACGGTAAGGCCGAGGGCATTCGCGGCGGCGGCGAAGCTGTATCGTGTGCGGGTGGATTTGTCGCGAATAATCGAAATAGCAAGTCCGCTGTCATAGTAACGGAAAGATATTTGACGGCGGTGAAACTCTTCGAGGATCTCGGCTAAATACACAATAGCCTTGATCGCGTCGAGCGGTTTCTCCCATGTCAGGAGAAAATCATCTCCATAGCCCGAAAGATCCACTCGTTTGAGAGCTTGCAGATCAAATGTGGGCGAAGAATGAGACACAATAATCCCTTAGCTAAGTGGTTTGCGGGGCCGTGTGATAGAGCACTGCTGCGGCTTCAATGGCGTCCACGATCTGCTGATAGCCCGTGCAGCGGCAGAGATTCCCGGAAATGGCGCGACGAATCTCGTCTCTACTCGGATGTTGATTCTTCAGGAGAAAAGCGTGGGCCGTGAGAATCATTCCCGGCGTGCAGAATCCGCACTGTAAGGCTCCGTGATCCATGAAAGCCTGTTGAAGAGGATGCAATCCCGTCGGCGGAGTCAATCCCTCGATCGTCGTCAACCTCTTACCGAAAACTTCTTCAACTGTCAGGCGACACGCCGGTTCTGCCTTGTTGTCAACAAGGATCGTACAGGAACCGCATACTCCCACGCCGCAACTCTTCTTCGTCCCCGTCAAATCCAAATCCTCGCGAAGAAACTCCAGGAGATTTTTCCGCGTCTGCTGGGATTGCACCAAGATGGAGTTGCCATTCACATAGAGCGTCACGAGCGATCCTCAATGCGAATGGGAATACGATAGTGACGTTGGCCGGTGGCGTGATAGACGGCATTGGCAATCGCCGGCGCCATCAGCTCGTTGCTTGGTTCTCCGATCCCCTTGGCTCCCGATGGCGACAGCGGATCCGGATTCTCAACAATAATTGCCGTCATCTCCGGCATGTCGTTCGCACGCGCGATGCGATAAGTGTTGAAATTCAGATTCGTGACGCGGCCGTCTTTCAGCCTAATTTCCTCAAAGAGACCGTATCCGGTTCCCATCGCCATCCCGCCGTAGAACTGCCCCAGCAGCATGACCGGATTCACCGCGCGACCCACGTCGTGCGCGGCCCACGCGTTCAGGAGTTTCACCTTGCCGGTTTTGCGATTCACGATTAGTTCGATGCATTGACAGCCATATACCCACGTGAAATAGGCGTTACCCTGCCCCGTTTCCTCTTCCCATGAAACTTTGGGTGCTTTGAACGTGCCGAAAGCGTAGGGATATTCCTGCAGGAGGAATAGTTCGTGAACGGCTTCGTTGAACGTGAGACTCCGGCCGTTTGGGGCAAGAAGATGCTCGTTTTCAAAGCGAATATCATCGGGCGGACAGTTCAGGTGCGAAGCTAGAAGCTCTCCAATGCGCCGCTTCAGATTTCGCGCGGCGTTGACCACTGCCCCCCCACCCATCAACGTAGCCCGCGACGCGACCGTTGTTCCGCCATCGGGTATGTTCGACGTGGACGGCTGGCGATAGCGAATGCGCTGCGGATCCACGCCGAGCTCCTGCGCCAAGAGCAGAATCATCGCGCTCTCGGCACCCTGCCCATTCTCGTGGACACCGACTTCGAGAAGAATCGAGCCGTCGAACTGCACGTTGATGATCGCGGAATTGAAATCCATGCCTTCTGCGCCGAGGCTCATTCCGCGATAACTCATCGCCAGTCCGATGCCGTACAATTCATCTGCTTCACTCTTCCCGAACGAACATTTCCGCAGTTTTTCTTCGTAGCGAGACTTGGCGAGCACGGCATCGAGAACCTCCGGCAAGCTGACCACGTGACCGTCGAGTTTTTGTCCGGTGATCGTTACGCTCCCTTGCTTCACCATGTTGCGGCGACGGAACTCCACTCCGGTCAGACCGATTTGTTCGGCGGCGATTTCGACCATTTGCTCGACGACGAAGTTCATCTGCGGTGAGCCAAAGCCTCGCATGGCGCCGGTGAACACGTTGTTGGTGTACACTCCGAAGACGTCGCAATGCACGTTCGGCACTTCATAGGGACCGCAACACTGCACCGTGGATCGCCAGGTCACCCACGGAGTGACCGAACAATAGGCGCCGGCATCGGCAATGATGTGGATCTCGGCCGCGCGGATGAGTCCGTCCTTCGTGATCCCCATCTTGTATTTCACGAAGTACGGGTGACGCTTGTAGCTTTCGCGGATGGACCATTCGCGTTCGTACGTCATTTTCACCGGGCGGCCGGTAATCCTTGCCGCCAATGCTGCCCGCGCGCATACGATCGCTGCCGTGTCGTCTTTTCCGCCGAAACCCCCGCCCATCGGAACCGATCTCACCTCGACTTCGGAAAGCGGCACGCCCAACATGGCGGCAACGAAACGCCGCGTGCTGAACGGATGCTGCATCGAGCCGAATACTTCCATCACCCCGTCGGGTCGCGGAATGCACAGCGCGGACTCGGGCTCCAGATAGGCGTGTTCGACGAATTGCGTTTGGAACTCCCGTTCGAAAATAACGTCCGCTTCCGCCCATCCCCGTTCCACGTCGCCGCGTCGCACCTTATGGTGGTTGACAACGTTGCTACCGTGTTCGGCGTGTACGAGAATCGCGTCCTCTGCCATCGCCGCTCGTGGATCGAGAACGGAGGGAAGTTCCTCGGTAAGTACGTATACCTTCCCGGCGGCGGCGATGGCTTGAGCGCGCGTGTCTGCAACGACAACGGCGATCACGTCACCGTGATAGCGAATCTTGTCGTCAGCCAGCATCCGGAAGTCGCGGAAAATCTGTCCGTAGCGGCATGATCCGGGAACATCCTTCGCCGTCAGGACACCACGAACTCCCTCCATCTTTTCTGCGTCACCGGTTTCAATGCGCAGAATTCGGGCGTGAACGCGATCCGTGTACACCGGAACGGCGTGCAGCATCCCGACGAACTTCAGATCATCGGTGTACTTGGCACGGCCCGTCACTTTGGCCACGGCGTCATTTCGCCACGCTTTGTTCATTCAACGGCTCGAATATGCCGGCCCGTCGGCCGGTCAGGTTTCGTGATACGATTGTCCTTCACCACGACTTCGCCCCGCAAAAATACGTACCGAAAGTCCAGTGTCGTTGTGTGATTCACATACGGCTCGTAACAATCGGCTAGACTGCTGCGAACCGGACGAGGCGATCCGTTTGGATTCAACAGGAGCAGATCTGCATCGGCTCCCACACGAATCGTACCCTTCCGCGGGAACAACCCCGCAAGTTTCGCTGGATTTGCCGACAAGCGTTGTACTAGCTCATGCATCGGCACATTGTGTTTCAAGACCAGCATCTTATACAGCAAGGGAAAGAGTGCTCCGACTCCCGCGAGTCCACTCGGCACTTTACCAAAGGACGCGCGATAGCGGTCCTTGTCCTCCCGCGAGAAGGCCGCGTGATCGGTGGCAAAGATGTCAAACACTCCGCTGGCTGCCTGCTTTGTGAGTGCCGCTCGACTCTCGGGGCTGCGTAGTGGCGGCGTGCATAGATAGCGATGACCGTCCGCTCCCCGCAGTTGCTCTTCCGTAAATAGGAGATAGTGTGGCGCCGTCTCACAGGTAATTTCAAAATCGGTTCGGGCGTTGCCTATTCGCTCCGCTCCCTCGGGAGTGCTGACGTGAACGATATGGACTGCTGCGCCAGTTTCGCGCCCAAACTGAATCACTCGCTCGATGGCAATCCGTTCGATCTCCGGTAGGCGAAGCCACGCATGTGAATACGCTTCCGGGAGCAGACTCAGAGATGCGGCTATCTCGTCCAGCCGATTTTGATCTTCCGCATGAATCAGAACGCGTGCGCCAAGCGCTGAAAGCCGCGTCAGAATGCGCCGAAGGGAATCATAGTCCTGATACAGACCCGCTTCGCGATACGTCGTATAGAACTTGAACGTCCGATAGCCTGCTTTCACCAGCCGCCCGATCTCATCCCAATCGGAATCTGCAAAGTGTGTTGGTGTAAGATGAAAGGCTGCGTCGCAGAAGCTGCGATAGTTGACTTTTTGTTCCGCCTCGGCAATACACGTGCTCAGCGAGCGCTCCGGACTCTGCGTAACAAATCCGATCAGCGTCGTGATTCCCGACAGCACCGCCGCCATCGAACCGCTGTGATACGTGTCGGCCAGCGGCACGCCCCCGATGCGATCATCCATGTGCACGTGGAAATCAATCAAGCCGGGAATCACCCACAAACCCGTTGCATCCACGCGAATGACATTTGAATCAAAGGTCAGGTTCTCCCCGATCCGCTCGATCTTTCCCTCGGACAGGAGAACGTCACAGTTCACGAATCCCGCGTCAAGACAAACCGCTCCGCCGCAAATTAAGGTCTTCATGAAGCGAGCGCCTCTTCAACCGCAGTCCATGTGGACTCAATCGGATCGGGCGTCACAAGAAGCGAGGCAACCGTCTCGGGATTCTTAAGACCATGACCAGTGATAAGCAGAATAACGGTATTACTCTTACTCAGCGAACCATCAGGAATCTTGCGAAGTCCCGCCAGTGTGGCCGCCGCGGCCGGCTCGGCAAAAATCCCCGTTGTTCGCGCGAGCAACACTTGCGCTTCACGGATATCATCATCGGAAACGAGAACCGAAAAACCGTCCGAGTCAAGAATCGTCCGGCGCGCCAGAATCGCCGTGCTGGGAGCCGAAACCGAAATCGAATCGGCAATCGTGCTCGGCGAAGCGGCATTTCGGTAATGTCCCGTCTGCACGAAGTGATGAATCGCGTCCGAGCTTTCCGATTGAACGGCGATGAGTCGCGGCAGCTTGTCAATCAGACCCAATCCCTGAAGATCGCGAAATCCCCGATAGACGGCCGAGAGAATCACGCCGTCCCCCACCGGAATAACGATGGCATCCGGTGCGCGCATACCGTTCTGCTCGAAGATTTCCAGCGCGACCGTTTTCTTCCCTTCGATCGTCAGCGGATGATAGCCGGTGTTGCGGTTCAGGCCGCTTCGCCGCGATGCGAACTCGAGCGACAGCCGATATGCGTCATCATAAGTCCCGCGGACTCGAATCACCCGCGCGCCGTGCACCAGCATCTGAATGAGCTTTGCTTTCGGAGCGGCGGCGGGAGCGAAGATGATCGCTTCCTTCCCTGCCGCGGCGCAGGCGGCGGCCAACGCCACTCCCGCATTTCCCGTGGAAGCCGCGACAACAGTACGTTCGCCGAGACGGCTTGCCTCGGCAACCATCAGTGCTGAAGCCCGATCCTTGAGCGATCCCGTCGGATTCAGGCCGTCGTTCTTGACGAAAAGATTTGCGTATCCGATCTCGTTTCCGAGTCGCAGGGCGCGAAAAAACGGCGTGTTCCCGACCGGAAACGGCGGATGGAATTCCCTCTCGACGGCGCAAAGTAGCGACCAATCAGGACGGCGAGAATCGAACCGGGAGCGAATCTTCGCGAAGTCGAACTTCGCCTCCAAAACGCCGCGCAAAGGCTGACCCGGCTTGGTCGCTTTCCCGCATTCCGGACAGAGGTAGCGAACCGAGTCGCGCTCGTATTCCGCTTCGCATTCCGAGCATTTATAAACGAACAATGACATCTCAGAGTCGTCCATTCAACTCGGCCACCAGCGCGGCGTAGAATGCCGACGCATCGCGCAACTGCTCGACCGGACACGCTTCGTTGGGCGCGTGTGCGTAAACCTCATTGCCCGGACCCAAACCGACACATGGAATCCCATGTATTCCGCTGATCACCACACCGTTGGTGCTAAAGGTCCACTTGTCCACGACCGGCTCGCGCTCGAACAAACGATGATAAGCCCGCACCGCAATGGCGAGCTCGGGCGCATCGGGCGCGGTCGTCCATGTGGGATAATACTTTTCCGTCGGATAGCAAAGTCCCGTATAGGCTGCTTCTTCGTACTTCGGCACCTCGACGATGGCATCAGTATATCCGGCACGAGCCGCCGCGTCTTGGATCTCCACCACCGCGATCTCTTTCGTTTCGCCAGTAGTCAATCGGCGGTCAATCCAGAGCGATGCACCGTCCGGCACTGCGCACAACGACGGCGATGATGAACTTGCCTCGGTGACGGCCACGGTTCCCTTGCCGAGAAACTCATCGAACGCCAGCCGCTCGTTCAGCTTCTCGATTTCCAGCGCGATACGTGAGATTTTATAGATCGCGTTATCGCCACGTTCGGGAGCGGAACCGTGACACGAAAGTCCGCCGACCTTCACCCGCATCTCCATCCGTCCGCGCTGTCCGCGATGAATTTTCAGGTCGGTGGGTTCGGTGATGACCACCAGTTCGGGACGTATCCTTTCCTCGCGGATCAGATATTGCCAGCACAGACCATCGCACTCTTCTTCCATCACCGATCCTACAAACAGAATCGTGAGATCGCCGGACAGATCAAATTCTTTGATGATCCGCCCCGCTGAGATCATCGCCGCCATTCCGCCTTTCTGATCCACCGTCCCCCGTCCCCAAACTTTGCCGTCTTCCACTTTGGGAGTGAAGGGATCGAACGACCACAGCGAGCGCTCCCCCGCGTACACCGTGTCAATGTGAGCATCGAAAGCCACCACGCGCGGGCCGTTGCCGATCCGTCCGATAATGTTTCCCAGTCCGTCCACGCGAATCTCGTCGAATTGTGCCGCTTCCATCTCACGGCGGATTACCGCAACGACTTCGCGTTCTTTCCGCGAGAACGACGGTATGCGAACCAGATCACACAAGAACCGAACCGTATCATTCAATCTGTCCACAGCCCGTCGGCGAATTTGCTGGCAGAGATCATTCATTTGATTTTACGTGAGGAAACGTAGTATGGCGTGACCGTACCGATGATTTGTCGCAGATCAGAGACCTTCTGTTCGCGACACCACTGTCTGATTTCGTCAAGCGCCTGCACGATCCACTCCGGACCGCGGCGGATCAGAGCCGTACAACATTGCACCGCCGTGGCGCCCGCCAGCATGAATTCGATGACGTCGGCTCCCCGCGTCACTCCGCCGCACGCGATAACCGGAATGCGAACCGCCTGCGCGATGTCGTACACGGCGCGCATCGCGAGCGGTTTGATGGCCGGGCCGGACAGCCACATATAGGGATTGTCCACTCCGAGCCGAGCCGCGCGTTTCTCGATGTCAATCGAAACCACCGGCCCGACCGAATTGATCGCGGCGATTCCGTCCGCTCCGCTCCGCTCGCACGCGCGGGCGTTGGCCGTGATGTCTCCGCCGTGCAATGAAAGTTTCATGAACACGGGTTTGGCCGTGAGTCGTTTGGCGGTCGAGACCAGCTCGGCGAATTGCTCGTCACGCGTGACGCCGTAGTGTGTGGATAGTTCGAATCCGTCCACGTGCGAATCGAAAAGCGGAACAAGCTGCTGTAAGTCGTCCGGCGTGTACCCGACCGATGCCAGAAGCGGAACCTTGCGAACCTTCAGCGCGGGAAGAATCTCCGTCGCCCAAACTGACGGCGCAATATCCGACCATTTCTCGACGTTGAAAAAAAGATCGCCGTCGAACGCCATACACGGTTTGGGGACTTCGGCAGGTTTGCTGGAAATGGTTTTCGTCAGGAGCGCGCCTGCCCCCGCCTCTTCGAGAGCTTGGAGCTTGCGAAGATTCGCTCCCGGCGGACCGCTGCCCGGCAGAATCGGATTCGGCAAACGAAGTCCGGCCAGCGTGACCGTCAAGTCCGTCACCTTGCGGCCCTTGTGTGGGACTCGAACTTTTTCCACAGCCGCGCCGCAGCATCACGCGCCTCCGCCATCAGCGCAAACTCATCAATGACCGTGCACACGCCATTCTCGATAATCGCCCGGCCGTTCGCATACACATAGCTTGCCGGCACATTTCCCGAAAGGCCGTAGAGAACGTGTGAAGTCCAGTTTTCGGCGGTGATGGGAGTCGGTGCTGCATACGGGAAAATCGCGAAGTCCGCCGGATCTCCCACTCGCACGAGGCCCATCTCCCGCCCGAACAGATCGGATGCGTACCGTGTGGGATTGTGAAAGAGCATCGCCTCGGCCAGCTCCGTGCGATCCGTGTTTCCTCCGCCAAGTCCCGCGTAGAGCAAGAATGCCGACCGCAGCGAAGCCAGCAGGTTGGAAGACATCCCGTCGGTTCCGAGGAGAACGCGGCTGTGGCGGAAGCGGCCCGGGTCCGAATAGCCGACGCGATTGTTGCAGTTGGATTCCGTATTGTGCGCGATTCGCAGACCGATCCGCTCGGCCAGCGCCAGCTCGCTCTCCGAAAGATGAACTCCATGCACGATCAGCGAGTGCTCATCGAGCAGGCCGAACTCCTTCAGCCGGAGGAGCGGCCCGCCGTAGCCGCGCGACTTCGCATCCCGCACATCGGCTTGATCTTCGGCTACGTGAACGTGAATCGGAATCGTCGCGGGTTTTTCGCGCGCGATTCTCTTCAGACTTTCATCACCCAACGTAAACGACGCATGCAGGCCGAACATCCCGCGCATCCGTTCGGATTTCTTCGCCACCTCACAGAATCGCAGATTCTCTTCGATAGCCTGATCGAGCGCGTTCGCTCCATTGCGGTCGGAAGTTTCGTAGCAAAGCACCGCCGACAGATGGAACGTTTCGAATGCTTCAGCGATCACGTCCAGACTTCCGGAAATAGCACGCGGTGAGGAATGATGGTCGAAAATCGTCGTGCAGCCGTGTCGCACGGATTCCAGCGCCGTCACCAGGGCCGACAGCCGCACGGTCTCCGCGTCCAGGATTTCATCCAGCTGCCACCACAGCCGTTCGAGGATTGCCGGGAAATCGGGCAGCGCTTCCTTGACTGTGATCCCCCGCGCGAGCGCCGAGTAGGCATGGTGGTGGGAGTTGATGAGTCCCGGTAGCAGGAACCCGTCGGCCAGCTCGATCCGTTCGGCACCGGCGAACTCCCGCCGTACGATTTGCGACGCTGTCGTATGGTCAGCCGCATCCAGAATAGCTCCAATCAAGCCATCCTTAATGTAGATTTCACAGTCACTTCGGAATTCTCCACCGCCGTCAGCCAGATAGCCGACCTGGAACACCCGCTGAATCATGCTGCCGATTCTACCCTTCACTCTTTGAGGACTATCCTGTAAATTTACTACATCTTACTCGGATTGGCAAGGGCAGGCGCAGCGATTGATTTTTCGGTTCTCAGGCTCAAAATACGAAGGACTCCGGATCCGCAGGAGAAAACATCAGTGGATCAACACAAGGGAACCCATGCCTCCGAATAATGCGATTGCCTATTCTTACTTACTCTCTTGGGAATATGGCCCTCTTGACAATGCAATTAAAGAGCGGCAAATTTAAGTAAGCATCGGCAATGGGAGAACGGGAGCATGGCGGTGCGGCGGACAAATTGGGGAGACAACATGTTGAGAAGGTTTTCCATGACCTTGCGGCACGGATGCGGCAAGGTTTTCTCGTTTGTAGACAAAACGGTATGCATCCGCTTGGTAGCCATAGCACTTCTCTTCTCTGGAGGAGGTATAGTCTGGGGACAGCCGGAATGGGAGGATATATCACCAATTCCGGGTCATGAGGTATTGCAGATTCCTGAAATCGTAACTCAAGAAGAAGGATTGTGGGCTGTGGTTTGTTCTCACACCCGTCCTGGGGGCTGTTTTGATATGCAGTTCCGACCGTACTTCAGTCCTGACTTCGGGGATACGTGGGAACTGCGCGACAGCGGATTTCCGACTGATCTTGGTGTGACAGCAGTGGCGGTGAATCCATCGAATCCTCAAAACTTGATGGCATCAGTGACTGGTCCGGTGGGAACCAACCTCGGCCCATGGATGTCCACCGATCAAGGCTTGTCATGGCGGCCACTGATGGACCGTCACTATGTAACCAATCCCTTTTTCAATGAGTGGTCACAGACCGGATGGTATTCTGACGGTGCCCATGGATGGTTCGCCGTCTTTGTATTTCAGGGGGGAGGGTATGACTATGTAACGGCGGACAGCGGCTTGACATGGGACAGTCTGGGCCCTGTGAATGAATCCGCCCGTTTTCATTTCTTTGCGCATCCCAGTCTGCCAAACATAGCCCTTTGGCAAGGGGATCGTCTCTATCGAACGCTGGACTTTGGATATCACTGGGAGGCTTGTACCGGTCCGTTTTCGAACTTCATTTTCGGGACCGTCGGTAATGCTCCGGAACAGATCTTCGCCATAGCCTATTGTCGGGTGGCGCTTCCCCATCCCCATCTGGTGAACGTGCCCGTGGTGAGTTCGGATACGGGGAG
Source organism: bacterium (assembly GCA_018812265.1). GTDB lineage: Bacteria > Electryoneota > RPQS01 > RPQS01 > RPQS01 > JAHJDG01. Next base: position 16,177 of record JAHJDG010000206.1, read on the forward strand.
GACTTGGCAGTTGGTCAATCCGGTGGACACCATCTACTGGGACAATCGAGAGTGGGAATTAGTGGATATCATCGGCGATCCATTGCGACAAGACCACATGTTGGGATTGGCGATTGATTCTGTGTTCGAAACAACTGATGCCGGTCAGACTTGGTTACCCATAATCGGCGATACCTCGATCTTCCGCGAATGTCTGGGCTATGCTTCCCCTCAGGACTGGCTATTCAGCGCTGCGCCGGGGTACGCGATCGGTACGAGCCGACCCGTAGGCGTATGGCGCTGGCGTCGGGGTCTCAGCATAGACTCGGATAGACCGGTTCAGTCAACATCACAAGTCACCATACGCCTCTTTCCCAATCCTGTAACGTCTGGTGGAACGCTGACGCTCGAGCTTCCCGGTCAGCCGCTTCGCTCGGTAGTCTTATACAATTTGTTGGGACAGGAAGTCTATCGCCATTCGGTTTCCCATCATCACAACACAGGAGGCACCCAAGTTTTCCTTACTTTACCTTCAGGAATTCCCAGCGGGATCTACTTCGTCAACGTCACCACCAATCGTCAGTCTGTAGTGAGGAAGGTAATCATTCAACGCTAGAGCGTATCCCAAAAATATCAGAGGGGAACGGATGAGAAAGCCCGCCGAGCCGGGCTTAGCGCTCACGGTCTTCTCCAGTGGCAAGTCACCTGCCGCGCGCAACCCGGCCGGAATCTTTTCACCTTTGTCTCATGCTCACCTTGATCGTAAACTGAGCCCGTTCAACTGCTTGGGATCGAAGGTTGTTTTAAGATGAGTTCTAAGGGAGACTTTGCCATGAAGACCGCTTTACACGCTCGTCTTGCTCCCCGCTCCAATCACTCTCCCTTCCGTTCTCCCGCCTAACATGCCGCCTGCACCCGATATGCAAAAGGGCCGATCCCGTCACTTCTGAGTCGGCTCCGCGTACTATCCTTGCCTGCAGGGAGTGAAAATTGGTGCGGCGAAATGAAGGGAATGTTCGATAAGATAAATAATGTAACGGGGAAATCTGAAGAATGAACCGCGTGGAAGAGTCATCGCCGTTTGGATATCACCGGGACCTTACCCTCGTCAACAATAATCACCGATCGCCTGCGCGGAACGACGCGCACCGCAAAGTCATTCTGTGACGCGGGTTCAATTTCCACCACATAGGTTTCGGATTCCAGATCATGAAAAGGCGGAAGATCGGCGGAAGCGATGGCGAGCGTCCAACGTCCGGGACGGAGTTCGTCGAACCGAAAACGACCGTTACAATCCGTTGCAGCATGCCGCGTCTCGCTCTCCGACCGCAGCTCGACTTCGATGCCGGACAGACCGTAGAGATAGTTCAGGCTGTCCATCGCATCGTGCGCCATCGTGCTGTCGGCCTCTACGAATATCCCACGGGCGCTTGCCGCCCCCAGACCGAAAAGCGCAACTTCTCCGCAGAGCGTCGCGCCGCGAAAAATGCCCAGATCCACCATTTCGGTGCGACCGCCCCGCACCTTGACTTCCAGCGGAACGCGTCGCGAAGCCACGCGATCCAAGCCGATGCTCGACTTCTCCACTTGCAGGTAGTGCACACCCGGTTCTAAGGCGGGGAAGACGAAATTTCCCTTCCGGTCCGTTAAGGCCATCTTACCGTCCAGCATCAATACCACGTTCGGGAGTCCGGCCTGCCCCGTCCTTTCCGCGTCGCGGATTCGCCCCTTGACCGCGCCGAATTTCTCCTGCCGGCCGACCGGCATTCCCAGTGGCAACTCGTAGGAGATCATCCACGACGTGCCGCGCGACAGATACTCCTCCTCGAACTCCAGTTGACGATAGCGGAGGGAAAACGTGTGACGCCGCAAGAAAGTATAACGCGCATCAACGGCCAATTGCCGGCTCCCATAGGGCGTATGGTCCGGATAGTCGCTGGTTTGCCAACTTGCCGAGAAAAACAGTCCGGCCAGCGGACGCAGACTCGCCGATAATCCGAAAATGCGGTTGGTTCTGGATTGCGACCCGGAATGCCCCGTTTGATAGGAAAACGTATAGCTGTGGCGCGAGTCCGGCGACAAAGTCAGGTTCCCGCCGAAACGTTCCAACTGCCCCGATGCGCCGTTGGACGGATCCCGCCACGTTCCCTCCCGGATCTGCCCGCCGACGGTAAGCCAGCGGAAAGGCTGCCGGACGCGCAGGTTGGCCGATTGTTCCCGGCGATGGTAATCCTGCTGTGGAAGCGCGTCCCGGCGGAAGATACTCTCCACGTCCAGATTGATTTGCGTGCGGAAGGGAAGCGTCCAGTAGACTCCGGACAGCACTTGCTGTTCACGAAGCGCCGTAGACCGACTCGTGTCGCGTTCCAGATTCTGGATGAAGTAGTTGTACGACGTTTGCCAATGCGTTCGTGAACGAAGCGGAACGAAGAGGGAAACGTTGCTGTGATCCTGATTGCTGTAGTAGCCGGGAAATCCGGGCTGGGCGTACGATTTTTCCGCGGACAGACGCGCATGCAGCGGCAAGTCGCGGCCGATTCGTCCGCGCAGGGCGTAGGCCGTCTTCTGCGAGTTCATTAAGCTCTGTCCCGCCCCGATCTCGGCTTCCATGGGAGTGTGGCGAAAGAATCGCGACTGAATGGACAGCGACCCCAAGGAACGGCGAACGCCCGAAGCGGTCTTGTCGAGAAAATTCAGCCGGGTGTCCAGACCGCGCGCCGCCAAACCGACAAAGGCGGCGTTCTCCGATACGTCGGGATACTTGGCGCGACTCGCGAAGGAATAGGCCCCCAACACGAAAGGCCCGCTCCGATAGACTCCTTTCGCACCCCGTCCCAGACGATTTCTCTCGGTCAACGGCGACAGATTGAACGGCAGATCTCCGACCTGCAATTCCCCCGACTGATTTTTCACGCTTACGAAATACTCATCGCGCAGGCCGTAGAGATGCCGTTCGAGATCGCGCGGACCGCGAAATTTGTATTCCACTTGGTAGTTGCCGCGCGAATCGAGCGTTCCGGAGCCGTCGAGTTCCATCTGAAGTCCGTTCTCTTCGGCGGCGCCTACGTAGCGGACGGCCAGGCGGGACGGCACTCGATGATAGAGATCGTCTCCCTGATTCGGCCGCGGAACCACGCTGACCATCGAAGTGGTCTGTGCGGCGGATTGCAGGTCATTCACGGCCGTTTCCGCGCGAACGGTCAACCACTGTTGCTCCG
>JAHJDG010000207.1 GCA_018812265.1 bacterium
GCGCCCGCCACGCCAGCGCAAAATCACCGCGCCGCACAAGCTCACGATCCGTTAATCTTTCCGAAAGCGGCTTCATCAGAATCCAAATCCGAAAATCCGAAAAAGCGAAAAACAGAAAATCATTGTAGTTTCACACGGCAGTGTGTTCTTGTAGCGGCCGATTTATCGTGCCCTTCTCGCGTGGGTTTTCTTCATCCTTCATCCTTCTCTTCACTCCCCACGATCTTCTTGAACTCGGGATCGTCCCAATACGCCTTGAAATCCTCGTCAGTCTTGGCAATTTCTCTGTTCTTCGAGTCAAGCTCGATTGCACGTTTCAGATCGGCCAAGAACTCATTTTTCCTGTGCATCAAGGAGTATGTACAGGCACGATTATAGTGTACACCTGCGACATCCGGCTCGATCTTCAGCGCCGCATCGTACGCTCGAATCGCCGCCTCATAGCGGCCCAGCGCGTGCAAACAAATACCCTTGTTGTTAAATGCCTCATAGTAATCTGGTTTGATCTTAAGCGCTTCATCGCAGGCCTGAATCGCCTCCACGTATCGGCCCAATTTGTAAAGGCTACCACCCTTGTTGTTGAGCGCCTCCTGATAATCCGGCTTGATCTTCAACGCCGCATCGTAGGCTTGAATCGCCTCCTCGTAGCGGCCAAGAGCGGCAAGGCTATTGGCCTTGTTGCTAAGTGCTTCGTGATGGTGGGGATTGAGCTTCAGCGCGGCGTCAAAGGCTTGTATTGCTTCCTTGTGGCAGCCCAGGGCGGCAAGACTATTTCCCTTATTATAGAACGCCTCATGAAAATCCGGCTTAATCTTCAGCGCATCATCAAAAGACTGGAGCGCCTCTTCATCACGGCCCAATTTGGCAAGGCTGTTGCCCTTGTTATTAAGCGCCTTGTAATAGTCCGGCTTGACCCTAAGTACCGCATCGTAAGCCTGAATTGCCTCCTCGTGCAGGCCAAGAGCATCAAGGCTTATCCCCTTGTTATTGAATGCCGCATGATAGTCCGGCTTGATCCTCAGTGCTGCGTCAAAGCTTTGAATCGCTTCCTCGTGGCGACCAAGACCAGCAAGGCCTATTCCTTTGTTGTAGATTGCCTCGGAAAAGTCAGACTTGATCTTCAGCGCGGATTCGCAGGCTTGAATCGCCTTCTCGTATCGGCCCAGCTCAGTAAGACTGTTGCCCTTGTTGTTGAGCGCTACATGATAGTCGGGCTTGATCTTCAGCGCGGCATCGTAACAAGCTACTGCCTCCTCGTGGCGACCCAGCTTGGAAAGGCTAACGCCCCTATTGTTAAGCGCCTCGTGAGAGTCCGGCTTGATCTTCAACGCCGCATCGTAGAACTGTATCGCCTCTTCGTATCGGCCCAGCTCGGTAAGTCCGTTACCCTTGTTGGTGAGTGCCTCGCTAAGATCAGGTTTGATCTTCAGCGCAGTATCAAATGCCGCAATTGCCTCTTCGTGCCGACCTTGATCAGCCAGAAGAACTCCCATGTTGTTGTATGCTGAAGCTGACTCGGGATCAAGCTCAAGAACGCGGCGATATCGTTTCGCCGCTTCGTTCACTTCACCTTGCATCTGAAGCGCGTAGGCAAGGTTGAAGTGAAGCAGGGGCACATCGTCGAATAGATCAGCTAGTGTTGTGTAGAGCTGCGCCGCCGCGGCGAAGTCGTCCCGCTCGAAGGCGCGGCTGGCCAGATGGATCTTTTCCAGCACTGCCTCTCCAACCTGAACCGTGGTCTTGCCGATGGCCTTAATAATCTCTTCGTCGGTGGCAGGAGGAGAGAATTGGGCTTTGAGTTCTGTCTGCCCCGCTAGAAGGACATCGAGCTTGCGGTCAACGTCTTCAACACCAGTTGCTATCGGCTGCGTCAGAGGACGAACTTGGTCCGAGACAGAAAGTTTACGAATATCCCGCCACCAGTTGAAACCAAAAAATAAAACAACGACTGCAAGTGCCAAATAGCCCCATCCGGGAGGAGTCACCGCCATCAAAGCAAATACGCCAAGCCCGGCTGCAATCAATGCGGCCCATGTGAGCGGATTTCTCCAGAATCTCAGAGAAGGTAGCTTAGGCATACAGTATCACTGCGCTCGATGACGATATTCTCGATTACATTCTGCGATTCCGGCCGGGTTGCGCGCGGTTTTCGTGTCGTGAAGGACAGGACATCGAGCGCTTAACCCGGCTCGGCGAGCTTTGTACATTTTTGTTTGTCATTATGGACACCGCGTTTCTTCCCGTATCTATCATTTTGTAAACCGTCAGCGGGCGTCCAGAATCTCTCACGGCTCGCCGTTGTCGGTCTCCTGACCGGCAATGGCAAATGTCGCACGGCCGTGCGAGTCTGCGAATGCGGGGACACAATGAATTGTGTCACTACGAAAACGTGAAAACGGGCACGATAAATCGGCCCCTACGACTCTTCATCTCTTATCGCTCATCGCTCATCGCTTCCCCCATGTTGCCATTCCGCAACATCCCGCAGCGGGGCATTGTGTTTGCAACAGGAGTTCCGAGTAGGCAAACACCTTCCCCCTTATGCGACTCTGCTCCATCAAAGACCTGCGGCCCGGCATGCGCGTGGCCCGCGACATCTGCGACGAACGGCTGGAACTGCTCATCGCCGCCGGAATCGCCCTCGATCTGCGCATGATCGAGCGCTTGCAGGATCTCGAAATCGAAGACGTTTACATCCATGAGCCGGGCACCGATGACATCATTCCCCGCGACGACCTGCTCTCGGACAAGGCCCGCCGCAAGACGCACAAACTGCTCAAACGCACCTTCGATGACCTGACCAGCCTGGCCGACATGAGCGAGTACGCCAACGACGACGTCATCACCATTCTGCAATACGACGACCGCTTCGCCAACGCGGTGAAAGTCTCCCACTTCCACGAAGTGATTCACAGCACGGTGGACGAACTGTTCACCCGCCACGAAGACGTCTTCGAAGCTCCCGTCGTCAAACGCTATCTCGACCGCAAATACGAGCACTCGCTGAACACGGCCATGCTCTCGATCATGCTCGGCCGCGCGTTTCACTATCCCCCGGAAAAACTAATCGTGCTGGGTACGGCCGCCATGCTCCACGACGTGGGTAAGCTGATTTTCTCCGAACTCGCCGCCAAGCACAACCGCGACCTGACCAGCGAAGAACAGCGGCGAATGCGCCTCCATCCGGCGGCGGGAGCGGCGATTCTTTCCCGCAGCGGCGGCAATACTTTGCTCGAAGAGGCCACCATCCGCCAGCACCACGAACAACAGGACGGCCGCGGCTACCCACTCGGTCTCATGGGCGACAATCTTCCGCCGCTCGAAACCCGCGCGCCCCGCCACCGCGAGATCATTCGCTACGCGGAAATCCTCGCCGTCGCCAACACCTTCGATAATCTCATCAACGGCGATCTGATCGTGGACCCGATGTCACCGGCCAAGGCGATGGAGACGCTGGTTCGCGGAGCGGGTTCGCTCTACAATCGCTCGGTCGTTTCGGAAGCGCTCAAGATTATCAACGTCTATCCGGTCGGCTCGATCATCGAGATTCGCGTCGGCAATCTGATGTTCGAGAGTGGCGCGCGCGGCGTGGTCAGACGGGGAAATCACCATAACCTGCATCGCCCGGAAATCCTCGTCCTCTGGGATCGTCACGGCCGCCGCTCGAGTCCCCGCATCCTCGACCTCAACCGCTACCCCGGAATCGAAATCGAACTCGTGTAGATCGCCTGGCCGGAATCTTCATTTTCCCTCCACTTCGTGGGGGGATCAAAAGGGGGGTTCATCCCTCATCCTTCATCGTTCATCCTTCATCCTTCGTCTCTCCCCATTCCTTGAGCCGATAATGCAAGTACCGTCGCGAGATTCCGAGCACTTCCGCGGCCCGGCTGCGATTCCCGCCCACTTGCGATAACACCCGTAAAATGTGATTCCGCTCGGCCACCTTCCAGCTCAAGTCCTGCGCATCTACTTCGAGGTCGGCCGCTTCCGAAAGGAACAGGTCTCCCGCTTCGATGCGATCCCCCAGCGCCACCACCAGCGCGCGCGCGACCGAGTTCTCGAGCTCGCGAACGTTTCCCGGCCAGTTGTAGGCCATTAACCGGCGCAGCGCCTCCGGCGAGACTCCCAATGAGTGCTTCGGTGGTTGATGCTTTTCGAGGAAATGCCGCACCAGAAACGGTACGTCCGACAGCCTCTCGCGCAGCGGCGGAACCTTGATCGGCAGAATGAATAAGCGATAGAAAAGGTCCTCGCGGAATCGTCCGTCCTTCACTTCCTTCTGCAAGTCGCGGTTGGTGGCGGTGATGATCCGCACGTTGGCCTTGTGCGTTCGCGTATCTCCCACCGCGCGGAATTCTCCCTCCTGCAGGAAGCGCAGAAGCTTGGTCTGCAGGTCGGCGGGAATATCGGCCACTTCATCGAGGAACAATGTTCCGCCCGCCGCCGCTTCCACAAGGCCCGGCTTGTCGGCGGTCGCGCCGGTGAACGATCCCCTCTTATGGCCGAACAGCTCACTCTCGAAAAGCTGCGGCGAAACGTTGCCGCAATAGAGCGCCATGAACGGTTTTTCGGCCCGTGAACTTTGCGCATGAACCTCCCGCGCCACCAGTTCCTTTCCCGTTCCCGATTCGCCCAAAATCAGCGCGGGTAAATTCGACGCCGCCACCCGCTCGATCAGTGCGAACATCTCCTGCATGGTCGGCGACGAACCCACCAAGAGCGTCGCTCCCGCTCCCCGCGACGATTTGCGCGCGCTTTCATAGCGGCGGGCATTCTCGATGGCCAGCGTGGAAAACGTGGCTAATGTCGTCAACGGCCCGAGATTGCTCTTCTGGAAGCGCGTGCGGTTGCTGCGGCTGTCCAGATAGATCGCTCCGATGATTCCCTCCCGTCCCGCCAGCGGCGCGATGGCCGCCGATTGAATCCCCTTGAGAATCATCGAGGAGGTTCCCGAGAAGCGCGGATCCTCCACCGTGGACTCGGCAATATCGGCTTCGCCTTTCTCCACGGCTTTGCTGAGAAAGGACGTGGCAATGTCGTTTACTCCACGCGGTTCGCCCTGGCCGGTGTACTTCTGCGCCGCGACCTCAAGTTCGCCCGCCTCGTTACGCAACAGAATCATGGCCGTTTCCGCCAGCATCACACTGGCGCACGTTTCGAGCACGGCTTCAAAAACTTCACCGAGCGGCCGAAGTTCGAGCAGCTTCCGCCCGACCGACAGCACGTCGTCGCTGGTCAAGAATCCGGAGGAGGAGGTGTCGCTGGAAGATGATGTCACGGTAGAATGCGAGGTGAGAAGAGGGTAAACAGGCTGTCCACCACGAACGCGCCTTGCTTCGAGCGGGAGGAATTCGCGAAACTATCCACCACGGTAAGCGTCCAATAGTAGTCGCCGGGTGAAAGCGAATCGAGCATCTGCAACGATAGCACATTCGAAGGCAGCAGCGATGACGTCCAAATGACGGTCTCGAAGGCCTCGGTTTTGTTCACGATTTCGGCCCGATAGCCGAAGGTGAAGTTCGCTGCGAAAGCCTGCCATTCCAGAACCGGCCACGCGCTCACAGTGTCCCCGTTGCTCGGCGACAATACCAGCGGTGTATCGGTGATGACGCGCCACATGTAAACCGGTCCCACCTCGTACACTCGGCCATCGGCGTCGCGGGCCGTGAACAGAAACGGTAGGCCGATCGCTCCGCCAAGTTGCGAACCGGTGAAGTTGCCGGCCGGAAGCGAGACGGTCCACATGTCGCTGGCAATGGTCTGTCTTAGACTTACAGGCGGGCTGCCCTCGAACGTCACCGAAGCCTCGGTAACGATCCCCACATCCGGCCCGTCCAACTCGACCACCACCGAGTAGGTATCGGAAGTACCGTGGCGGCTGATGTGAACTGACCGCGCCCGGCCCCACAAGTCCACCTCGGCCGGAGGGGGACCCGGATAGCGATCCGACTTGGGATCCAGTGGGTTATCGTGGGGAGCCGAGCAGCCCAGAAAGGCCACGAGACCCCAAATGAGTGTCCAACGTCCAATTTTCACGAGTGTTAGAACCCTTTGATAGGCAAACGTTTAAGATACGGAGTTTGGCCCGTATTTTCAAGCGATCCCTCTCACAAGGACCGAGCCTTGAACCCCACGGAGAAAGACCGTATATTATTTGGTTTAAGGGCTGAGGACGCCTCTACGGGAGTTTGCTTCGTTCCCGATCATTTCCGGAGACCATGATTTGCATCCTGTTCTGATTGACTTTGGCCCGTTTGCCCTGCACAGCTACGGGTTGGCTATGGCCGTCGCGTTCGCGGTCGGGATCTGGGTCGCCACAATCCGTGCCAAGGCCAAGGGTTTCGGTCCCTATTTCGCGATAGACATCTCCATTCTGATTCTCATCTTCTCGATGATCGGCGCGCGGGCGACCTATGTCCTCACACACCTCGACGAATACCGAGAGTACCCGTTCGATGCGATCTCGCCTATCCAGCACACCGGCAAGATCGGCATCGAAGGCCTCGTGCTTCTCGGCGGCGTGGCGGCGGCTTTTCTGACCGTATATATCTACTCCCGTCGCAAGGGACATCACTTTCTGTCAGTTACGGACTTGTTGATTCCCCCCACGGCCCTGGGAATCGCCGTCGGCCGGATCGGCTGCTTCTTCAACGGTTGCTGCTTCGGCCTTCCCACCCATCAACCGTGGTGCGTGCACTTCCCGAAAGGCAGCCTGGCGGCCTACATCTTCCCCCACGAGTGCATTCATCCCACGCAGATCTACGAAACCGGCTACGCGCTTGTGATCTTCGCCGGATTGATGCTCTACGACCGTAGGCCTCGCCCCACGGGAGTCGTCACCGGATTGTTCCTGCTCCTCTACGGCATCGGCCGCTACTTCAACGAACAGCTTCGCTGGTATGAGCACGAAATGGTGCTGATCCAAACCAGCGGCTTTCGTCTGACGTTCTCGCAGGTAATATCTATTGCGATGATTCTATTGGGAATTCTGCTCCTGCTCACGGTCCGCCGCCGCACATCTCCTAAAGAGGAGCCCGCCCCGTGAGCCGCGTCGTTATCAGAACTGGACTCTGCTTGTTCCTGATTATGTCGGGTCTTGCTCCCTCAATGGCACAAACGTTGGAAGACTTCGCTCGCGAAGCCGGGATTCCCATTCTCAGCGTGAGGATTCTCGCGGAGGTTCCCCACGATACCGCCTGCTGGACACAGGGACTCGCCTACGAAAATGGAATTCTCTACGAGAGCGTCGGCGAATACGGGAAGTCGAAAATCCTGAAACTGGACGCAAAGACCGGCGAACTTCTTCAGTACGCGACTCTCGATGATCGCTATTTCGGAGAAGGTCTGGCCATTTTCGGTGAAGAGCTGATCGTGCTCACCTGGCTGGAAAACACCGCGTTCGTATTCGACGGAAATTCTTTATCGCCGCTCCGCACGATGAATTATTCGACCGAGGGCTGGGGACTGGCGACGGCCGATGAAACGCTCGTGATGAGCGACGGATCGAACCGGCTCGTCTTCCGTAGTCCCGAGGATTTCTCGGAAGCAGGAGCGGTCACCGTCACCTTCGGAAAACGCTATCTGCACAATCTGAACGAACTCGAATACGCGAACGACCATCTCTATGCCAACATTCTCGGCACCGACCATATCGCCCGGATTCATCCCGGCAACGGAGAAGTCACGGGTCTCGTGGACGGCCGCGAATTGCGCAATCGTGTCGGCGGCGACCGCGTGGCCAAACCCATGAACGGCATCGCCTACGACCCGGAATCCGGAGACTTCTTCCTCACCGGAAAAAAGTGGCCGACCATCTTCCGCGCGCGCATCACCGAACAACCCTGAATCTGCACAGCATGTTCATCACCTTTGAAGGCATAGACGGCAGCGGCAAATCCACTCAGATCGAGCGCACCGCCCGCTGGCTGAAATCGCTCGGCTGGGACGTTCTGGTCTCGCGCGAGCCGGGCGGCAGCGAACTGGGCGAAGTGATCCGCGACATCCTTCTCGATCCGCGCTGGAAAGCCATGACGGGACGCGCCGAGTTCTTACTCTATTCGGCTTCCCGCGCGCAACTGGTGGAGGAAATCGTTTGCCCTCATCTTGTCAAGCAAAAAGCCGTCGTCATTCTCGACCGCTACGATGATTCTTCCACCGCCTATCAGGGCGGCGGGCGCGAGCTGGGCATCGAAAGAATCGAGCAGATCAACGCCTTCGCAACCGGCGGACTCATTCCCGACGTCAGCTTCGTCCTCGACGTGGACTGGGAAACGTCGCAATCACGGCAGCGCGATTCGCGTTCCTCTCCCGACCGTCTCGAACAGAATGCCCACGACTTCTTCGAACGGGTACGCCAAGCCTATCACGAGCTTAGCAATCTTCACCCCGGACGGATCGTTCTCCTCGACGGCACGAAATCTGCTGATGAGGTGTTTGCCCGGATTCAGTCACGACTATGCCCGTTTCTCGACGTTCGCATGACCGAGTGACGGAGAAACGACCGCTTCCTTTGAAACAGCCATCTTGAGGATATGATGAAAACGCGTTTGACCTCTCTTCTCCTTGCGCTTCTGCTTGTGGCGGGTTTCGCCCATGCCGCCCGGCCCTCCGCGCAGGATTCCCTCTATGAACAGATCCGCCACAACGTCGGTTTGTTCGGCGACGTCTACCGCGAGATTTCTCTCCGCTACGTGGATCAAGTGGATATCGAGGAATTCATGCGGGCCGGTATCGAGGGCATGCTTTCGACTCTCGATCCCTACACCGTGTTCATCCCCGAAGACGAGACCGAAGACCTCGATCTCATCACCTCCGGCCGCTATGGCGGAGTGGGAATCGAAATCGGCGTTCGCGGCAAGGACAAGGTGCTGACCGTGATCTCGCCTATGGACGATTCCCCCGCTCAGCGAGTGGGAATCCGCACCGGCGACCGCATCATCATGATTGATAGCATGTCCACTCAGGGATTTACCACCAACGACGCCGCCAAGTATTTGCGGGGCGCGCCCGGCACGCAAGTCAAGGTTATCGTCGAGCGCGCCGGATTGTCCGAACCCATCGAGTTCGTAATCACCCGCCGCGACATCGAACTCAAGGACGTGCCCTACTACGGCTTCGTCAAACCGGGTGTCGGCTACATCAAGCTGGCCCATTTCTCCCGCCGCGCGCCCCTTGAACTCGACGAAGCTCTGACCGAGCTCAAGGGTGACGGCGTTCAATCCTTGATCCTCGACCTGCGCGGCAATCCCGGCGGACTCCTGAGCAGCGCCGTCGCCGTCACGCAGCGCTTCTGTGATCGGGGCGAAACCGTGCTCTCCGTTCGCGGACGCGACGCAGAAAACTCGCAGGTCTTCACGCTCCCCGATGCTCCGCTCGCCGGCGGCATTCCCCTAACCGTACTGGTGGACGGCGGCTCGGCCTCGGCATCGGAAATCGTAGCCGGCGCCATCCAGGACTTGGATCGTGGAGTCGTTATCGGCGATCCCACTTTCGGCAAGGGTCTCGTGCAATCCGTCGTCTCGTTTGAAAGCGGCGAAGCTCTCAAGCTCACCACCGCCAAATACTACACTCCGTCGGGCCGCCTCATCCAGCGCGTGGACTATTTCCACGATCAGGATCACGTTATTATCGGCGGCACCGGCGAGATTCCCGACCGGTTCACCACTCGCAACGGCCGTCCCGTGGAAGGTGGCGGCGGCATCGCTCCCGATATCGAAGTTCCCGCACCTCAGCCCGGACCTTTGGGCGTGGAACTCTGGCGGCAGGGATCCTTCTTCGATTTCATCAATGATTACCGCTCCCGCCATCCCCATCTCACGTCGGAGAAAATCGGCGATCCGGCGCTGACCGAGTTCCGTACGTGGCTCGATTCCGCCGGATTCCACTATGACGTGGACGGCTGGGCCGAGCTCGACACCCTCCGCCACATGATCGAGCAGGCGGGAATGGCCGACAGTCTCGCGGCCAATCTCGCCGATATTGAACGCGTTCTCGAACAGCGGCGCGAACAGGCGTTCCTGAGTGAAACCGACTTCATCCGCAGCAGTCTCGAACGCGAACTGGCGGCCAATCTCTTCGGCACGCGCGGACGCATCGAAGCTTCCTTCAACGACGACCCGGTCATCACGCGCGCGCTCGAAGTCCTCGCCGACACAAACCAGTACCAAAAGGTCCTGACCGTGACCGCCGCTCCCAAGGCGAATTAGCCAAAATTCCCCCCACGTCGTGGGGGGAATAAAAAAGGGGGGGCGCATTTCTGCGCGTCAAGCCCGCGCGCGCCTCGAAAACACATAACCATCCCCAACTCCCGGTGGTGACTCTCCCGAGTCACCCCTCACCTCACACGTGGACATCCCGTTCCTCTGGCTCTTCCTGCTCGGCTTCGGCACCGGCGTCGTCGGTGGCTTTCTCGGTATCGGCGGCGGCGTAATCATTACCGTCGTGCTGCTCGAGTGGTTCAAGGCTCAGGGCATTCCTCTCGATCTGCGTTTCCATCTCGCCTTCGGCACCACGCTGCTTGCGATCTTCGGAACCGCCGCCTCAGCCACTGCCACCTACGCTCGCATGAAGCGCGTGCTCTGGCCGGCCGCCACGATCATGGGAGCAGCCGCAGTTGCGACCTCGCTCCTCGGTTCGTGGCTGGCCGCCGAGTCGTCGGGTCCCGTTCTGAAAACGTTCTTAGCCGCGTTCTGCGTGGTCAATGCGATTCTGCTCCTTCGCAATAGCCGCGCAAGCTCTGACGGCAACTCCCGCAAAGCGTTGCCGAAGTATCTGGTGATCGGAGCGCTGGCCGGACTGGTCTCCGCCTATCTCGGTCTGGCCGGAGGTGTGGTGATGGTTCCGCTCATGCTCTTGTGGGTTAGACTTCCCGCCGAAAAGGCTCCCGGAACCAGCAGCGCCGTCGGCATTCTAACCAGTCTCGTTGGAGCCGTCGGCTACGCGTGGCAGGGCAGTGGCGCGGCTCATCTTCCCGAGGGCGCGTGGGGATTCGTCCTGCCCTCGCTGGCGATTCCGGTGATGATCGGCACAATCGCCGGTGCGCCCATTGGCAGTCTGCTCAATCGCCGTTTCGGACGGAAATCGTTCCGCTACGCTTTCGCTATCTTCCTCATCCTCATGGCCGCCCGCGTTTACTTCAAAGGATAATTGCTCCATGTCCACCGTCTCCCAAACCCATCTCGATCTCAAGCTCCTTGCCCGCGGCAAAGTCCGCGACATCTACGAGCTCGACCGCGATCATCTCGTGATCGTCACCTCCGACCGCCTGTCCGCCTTCGATGTCGTCCTGCCCGATCCGATTCCCGGCAAGGGCGCGGTGCTGACGAGGCTCACCCGCTTCTGGATGGACAAGCTCGCGCGCATTGTTCCGAATCATCTTCCGCTCGACCGCTCCAAGTACGACGCGATGAAAAAAGACCTCGCCGCGCAGGAGCCGGGACTGACTCCCGATCACATCGAAATCGTGCGCAAGGCCAAAGTCTTCCCCGTCGAGTGCGTCGTGCGTGGCTACATCACCGGATCGGGCTGGAAGGACTATCAGAAGACCGGAGAGGTCTGCGGCTACCGGCTTCCGGCGGGACTGCGTCAATGCGACCGCCTGCCCGAACCGCTCTTTACGCCTTCCACCAAGGCCACCGTCGGCCACGACGAAAACATTACGGTCGAGCAGGCCGCGAATATCATCGGCAAGGCGGAAGCGACTCGGCTGGCCGAAGCTTCGCTCGCTCTCTATAAGGCGGGAGCGGAGTGGGCGGAACAGCGCGGGATCATCATGGCCGACACCAAATTCGAGTTCGGTCTGATTGACGGGCAGGTTCACGTGGTGGACGAGGTTCTGACTCCCGACAGCAGCCGCTTCTGGCCAATGGACAAGTATGAGCCGGGCCGCGATCAGCCCAGCTTCGATAAACAAATCGTCCGCAACCATCTTCTTGACATCGGCTGGAACAAGACTCCGCCCGCCCCCGCCCTCCCGCCCGAGATCATCACCAAAACATCTCAGGCATACCGTGAAATCCTGAACCTTCTGACCTCATAGCGTCACGCTCACGCGTCGCATTCCATCGCTAAGCTCGCGCATCGGGAGGGAACCATGCCGCGATTTCATTCCATATTGCTACTGTTGTTTCTTCTGTCCGCAGTTCATCCGGCGTTCTGCCAGTGGGACCGTCACTTTCCGATCGCGCAGGATACGTTTGCGCACGGATTCCCACAGATTCTGGTGGACGATTCCCTGCGTCTCCATGTGTTTGACGTCCGTCAGCACAACCAACCTGATGGCGTGCGAAGTTCCCTGTATTATCAGCAGTTTGATCATTGGGGCAATCCCCTGACCACCCCGATGAACGTCTTCCAAGACGACCATTGGCAGGACTACGGCGCGGGAGTTCTTTTGGATCGCAATAATCAGATCCATGTGGTCTGGTGCCGGTTCTACCATATTATCCCACCCACCGGCAATCGGGTTTACTACACGAGTCTTAGTCTGGAAGGGCAAGTCCTGACCGATCCCTTCGTCATGGTGACACCCTATCGCAACTACGCGGTTCAGGCAGGAATCAACCTTGTCCAGAGCGAGGATGGGCGAATCTGGGTTGCTCTCGATCATTTCTTTGCTGTCCTTGATGAAGCGGGCAACGTTTTGCAGCCTTTCCAACCTGTTTACGATCCCTTCTATGCCATCAACCAGCCGATTCTAGCCAGTGCTCCGAACAATCAGGTGTGGGCCGCGGTACGATTCATAGACTCGACTCAAAACGTGAGTGTCGTCCGCGTAGATACTTCCGTTTTGGTGATGGAGGAAGTCAGTGGTGCGTATCCGGATTGGCTCCAAATGACTCCGGAGGCGTTCTTCATTGATTCAACGGGTGCTTTTCATTATGTGTTGTATCGGGAAGACGCCGGGCTTGTCTACCAGCGGGATGGGCGAGACGGCAGTCCCCCGACACGCAGGTGATCAATGATTTTCCCTATGGAGCCGGGTCCACTTTTTTCACGCTTGCCGGGGGTGATACCTTGGTGTATATTCAAGGGCAGACACTCCCTCTTTTCGGTCGAAACAGATATGGTTTTCTTCTGTCAGGGGAGCGAGCATATGGACCTACGTTTGTGCCGGATCCCCCTCCATCCTTTGGGCTCGGAGACAAATATCATTTCCGCTGGAAACGAGGGGGATACTGGGTGATTGGTACGGAGTCGGTGGGATCCCTGAGTCAATTGAGCCTTATCCACGTCCCCGGACCAGACGAGCCGCCCAATGCCACGGACGACCGCACTCCGCAAGCGACGATCTCGGCATTCACTTTTTCACCCAATCCCACCACCGGCTCGCTGTTCATTCACGGGCCGCTCGAACTCGTGAAAGAGGTCGCCATCTTCAATATCCTCGGTCAGCGCGTGTCGCTCGTTGAGCCTCATCCGGGAGCGGCACCGTTCGTCTTGCCGAGTCTTTCTTCCCTTCCCACCGGCCCCTACTTCGTCCACCTCCGCACCTCCCGCCAAACCTTTGTCCACAAGATCATTCTCGAAAGATAGTTTTCACATTCCCCCCCAAAAAATCTTCGATTTGGGGGGAACACAAGGGGGGTTACCGGGTCTGCATCCCTCACTCGACAGAAATATTACCGTCTCAATACCAAACAAGCTGCTGTGAAGCGGCTTGTTTGGTATCGAGAGGGGGATTCCGTTCGCGGCTATCCTCGTCCCCGGCAGATCGAATGGCCCAGATTCAGCATTCGATTGGCCGTGTGGAAATAGCGCAGCGCCATTCGCGGTTCATCGTTCTCCAAAGCCCGCAGTCCACGTTGAATGGCTTCGTGAGCTCCGCGGGCCAGACGCGGCAAACGCGGATCATCATTATTTACCATGCACCGGCGGAGTGCTTGCATCTGACGTTCCAGATGGGCCAGAATCCTCCGGAAGTTCACCCGCGCCGGATCGTCGAGGGTGGCGCAATTGATGATTCCCTGAACGGCTTCCTCATTCATGGCCTGATTCAGCATTGGATCATTAGGCGACACCGGATCGGGAACCAGAATGGACAGATCCGTTAATTCCTGAACGGCAGCCTCCATATCGGAGGGCATGTCGCTGCCAATGACGTTGAAGTCCAACGACGAATCGTTGGCAGGTTCGGTGGCGTTTTCCCTCGAGCAACTGATCGCCAGCAGCATCAGCAGAGTTAGGCTTATCGTGGCAAGAACTCTCATCACGTTTTCTCCCGTTGTAAAAGATTTCCGCAGCCCCCTTCTTGCGAAGGGGGCTGCATCCGAGAGGTACATCCGTTTTGCGGGAAACGGCTGACCAAGAGAACTTTTATCGTCGGAGCGAATCGGGAAATTCGCCGCTGCGATTCAATTCGTCCCGACCCCCCAAATCCCCCCGCAAGCGGAGGGAAGAGGAGCCGCGATTCGTCCGGATTACTTCATCAGCACCATGCGGCTGGTGAAGTGCTGTCCGGCGGCGCTCACGCGGTAGAAGTAGATTCCCGACGCGAGACCGTTGCCGTCGAAGTGAACCGCATAGCTGCCGGAGTTCTGGTAGCGGTTCACGAGCTCGGCCACTTCACGACCCGTGATGTCATAGACCGCCACCCGGACGTCACCGGCCATCGGTATCGAGTAGTTGATCGTGGTCGAGGGGTTGAACGGATTCGGGTAGTTGTGCGCCGTCAGGTACGACACCGGAGCGCCAATCGCGACCGGTTCGCCCACGCTAAGCGGCAGCGTGCCCAGACCGGCCGTGTCGCCCGGCATACGCCAGAGCATCCCGTTGATCTCGTACACGATCACAATCGCCGGAGCGTCGGGTGGATGATTCGGGCAATAGAGTTGACCGCCCACGATGGTGATGATGTCGCCATCCTCGGGACGGGTCGCCTCGCTGGGCGGAACGTAGTCCGGTCCGCCAAAGTCCAGAATAAACTCGGGAAGCGAGTCATCATCGGCGTTCAGGAAGTAGCGCGTCCACTCGCCGTGGAAGCCTTCGCCCGTGCGCACGATGGCCGCGCCTTCCAGATCCACGACGGTGATGCTGTCGGGATTGCAGCCGCGACGCCAGTGATCGCCGCCGCCATGTCCGCCGTGACCGCCGCGCGGATCGCGCCAGAACAAGCCGTTCAGTTCGAACACCACCACCACCGGCGGATCGGTGTGCGTCAGCAGGCCGCCCATGACCGTGATTTCATCGCCATTCTCGGGACGGGTATTCTCGTTGGGCGGATTGTACCACGGCGGGCCGAAGGACAGAGCATAGTCAGGCTCGCCGTCGTTATCCACGTCCAGGAAGTAGCGGGCCATGCGCGGATGCGCGCTGTCGGGCTGAACGACAATCGCCGTTCCCGCCAGCTCCACGATTACCAAAGAATCGGGATGCTCCGGAGGACGATTCCGTAGAACGAGGTTCACGTGAGTGGTTTGACCTTCGAAAACCTCAATCAGTTCGGCCGCGAAACCCACGCGCGGATGATGAGCGCTGATCGTGTAGGGTCCCGCCGGAATATTGGGGAATCCGAATGAGCCGTCGGGACGGGTGTGAATCCGGAAATGCGGCATATGATGGCCGTGACCTCCCGACACACCGGACAGGAACACCATCGCGTCCCCAACCGGCACGCGATCAACGTCCATCACGAGGCCGTCCACCGCTCCCTGACGAGGCTGGGCGAACAGTACCGTGGTGAACAGCAAGAGAATCGCAATTGCGAAAAATGACCTTTTCATGACCTTTCCATCTCCTATTAGGGTTGTATGCGTTTCTGCTGTCCGGTACTATTGCAACCCGCTTGCCAATCCCATAATTATTTATAATACACAATATTACAACCCATTCTCGACTCCCTTGTGCGATTCACTTGCGCAGACTTGCGCATCAGATGCGCTATTTGAATGCCTGCTGAGAGAGGACACCCAAATAGCGGGTTATCACCGGGAGGGACCGAGTCGGGGATGGAATTTCCACAACAAGCGGGCGGCCACAGCGGGCCGCCCCTACAGAACAATCGAAGATTTTCTTGCCAGTGCCCCGTGTTACTTCATGAACACGATTTTGCGGGTCTCGACGTTATCGCGGGAAGAGGCGCGGAGGAAGTAGACTCCGGTGGATAGAGTGGGAGACGCGGTGTAGGAAAGCTCGCCGCCGGTCAGTGCGCCCGCGTGAATCACGTCCACTTCCTGACCCAGCAGATTGTGCAAGGTCAAACGGAAGTCATTGCGCGCGAATCCGGCGATGATAATGCGCACGGTGTTGTTGAAGGGATTGGGATAGATTCCCATCAACCGCCACGTCGTGCTGATTTCGGGACGGACTCGCTCGGATAAATCCGACGGCATCGTCGTGTCGGGCGGCTCGGTCAGCCACGGAATGAACAGAATGCTGTCCTGCAACAGCGTATCACCTCGTCCTCCGGGATTCAACGTCGGATGATACGGCCCCGTCGGATCGCCCCACCAGTTGTAGCGGGCGTCAAGATAGTAAACGGTCCCTTCCTCAAACTCCATCGCCGGACCGATTTGGTTTACCACCACATTGGAGTCTATCCAGGGATACGAGAAAGCCACCGCCCGAATCGCGGCTCCCCGATTCGGGAAAACCGACGAGTTTCCATCAAAAACGTTGTGGTGGATACGTACGCGCGTATGATCCGTGGCGTAAATCACGCCGCCCGTTACGTTTACATTGTTCCGGAATACGTTATAGGCGATCTCACCGTATCCACGTCCGGCGTATAGCGTACCCGTCACATAGAGACTCTGCACTCCTTCCACAACGTTGCCGAAAAACCGTTGTGCACCCTCGCCCGAACCGATAAGAACGATTGATTGGGATTCACTCGACCCGCCATGAAACACGCATCTCACCACCGGACACCATGAATGAGCCACAACCAGATCATTCACGTCCCTTTCGCCGTCATTATCCCGGAACACACAGTCGGCGATCCGACCGTTGCAGCCAATACAACAGACGCCAGCAACTGAATAGCTTCTACAACGCTGGAAGATGCAGGAATCCAATTGAACGGCACAGTCGCCGAGGGAAAGACCTCCGCCTTCGAGGGGACTGAAGTCATCCTCGATTATGGATCCGCACACCCACAGCGAGCAGACGTAGGCAAATATCCCTCCGCCCCACATATCCGCGTAGCAGTTGCGGATGACACTATTCACGAGTTTCAATCGCGAACGACGGACAGCATCCTCGTACGTGACGACGATACCGCCTCCCCGATAGGCGGAAGAACCCTGAATTCGACAGTTCTCGACCGTCACGCCCGAGAGATGGACGTATAAGGCTCCGCCTGCGTAGTTCTCCGAGTGTGCCCAGTAGGTGCCCGTTCCGCCCTGCATGGTCAGCCCGACCAGTCTTCCTTCCAATCCCTCGCCATAGGCATAGACCAGACAACTCCCCGTATCCTGTCGAACGAAATCGGGTGTGATAATGGTTTGCGCGACGTGGGCCGTATCTCCGGTCAACAAAAACTCGCTGGCCAGGGTTAGCGTTTTACCGTACAGAACAACCGTTTCGACGTACATACCGTCGTGAACAAGTATTGTATCTCCGTTGCCGGCGGTATTCACTGCGTTTTGAATGCTGCCGCCCGGCCAGACGTCGAAGCGGGCGGCGTGAACCATGAACGGCAACAGCAGGAGCAACGGCAGAAATCCTCTTCGCATGGATATCTCCTCGTTAGCTGCTCCCCGGGGACCGGCCTGCATCCCCGAGGGAGCAGGAACCCTCAACAACAGCTACTCAGGCGTGCCGGACGGACATTTGAGTGTCATGGCTTCGGTGGGATCCCAGAGGTAGGCCTTGGCAACTCCAGAATTGACCACGGCATTGGATTGAAACTGTTCCGAGGCAAGACTGCCGCTTTCCAGCCAACAAGTATTGCAATCCGCGTTGCCATCCATCGCATAGCATCTGCCGACGTATTCCGTCCCCCCGGTCATGATAGCCACCCTGCACGCAAGACTTCCGGAAGCCGGAGCCTGCGCCCCCGTTCTATACTTGCCGGTTATCGGAGGGTCGAAATTCGTGCTTTGTGAACCACTTTCGGTGTGGACATGCAGGATGTACCACCCGGACGCTCCGCTGGCAAGTGCCGCACAGACGAGCGCCAACAGGACTAACTTACCCCCCCATTGAGTTTACGGATTGAGAGCTTCATGGTAATCCCCTCGTTGGTTGAATGATATGGTCTCGTTCTCGCTCGTCCGCGGCCGCCGGACGAGCTTCATTGTTGTATGGCAGAATATAGGAAAGCTAACTTACTCA